>CAZCYK010000001.1:0-4100 GCA_964502975.1 uncultured Gammaproteobacteria bacterium
TAAAGTGGTGTTGTTTAACCATAAAATCAATATTGTATAGATAAACATAGTCAGTGCGTTTAAGAAAGCACTAATTGTTACCAAGCCCATTGGTTCACTAAATCCAGACGACAGTATTATTATTCCCAACAATATTTGTGACCACAAAAATATAAAATAAAATTTTGATAAATTTTTTGGTTTAAATTTGTCTTTGTTAATAATTATTAAATTCTCTGAAGTTATCCTGCTGGTGGCGTCAAACACAGACAGTTGAGTCGAAAACAACATTGTCCCCACAATCACCAAAAAGAAAACCCCAACAATAGGTAAAGTACTTGCCACTATAGCCTCAGCTTCTTGGAACAAAAAACCGATTCCGCTAGCAGTGGTCTGATGGTATACCGTTACAAAAGACAATAAACTCAACAAAATAATTGTCACCGCTCCTGTTAGCCAAAACACCAAAGCATGTTCTAAATTTACTTTTTTCCACCATTGCTTAAATATTGCCAAATTATCTTTGTTAATTTCAAAAGTTTTTCCCTCTAAACTAAAATTTTCTTCGCTTCTTTTAAGCAAACTAGTAATTTTACCTCCATATTTACCCATGCCATACTCTTTTTCTCGAATATAAAAAGATTGGGCCAAATTTAGGTTGCCACCAGCCCCACTATAAGCAAAAGCACCCAAAAAGGTAATCAGTGACAGTCCGCTTGGAATCAACCAAAACCCATCACCTTTGCCTATCAACCCATTGGCCAAACTTTGCCAATCAGCTCCTTTGGCAAATAGAATAGTCAATAAAAATATAAAAGGAACGCCAACAAATATTAAGGTTTTTTGAAATCTTTCTTGGGTTTTATAAGCTACTTTGCCCAGGCTCAAAATTAAACCAACCAATATCAACATAAACATGGCCATTAACCTAGGATTTTCAAATCCAACCACTGATGAAAATACTGTCGCCGAAGACAAAATTATTCCTGGCCACATCCAGGGAATAATGGTCGAAATAATAAACCAAATAGGGGAGATCATCCTTAATTTCCTGGCTAATCCCACAAAGACACTTTCGCCGTTTATTAAGGTATATCTCTCAATTTCCATATTAATAAAAAATTGAAAAGTAATCCCAATTACTGCGGCCCAAATAATTCCTAGTCCAAAATTTGCCGCCATATACGGCCACATAATCAACTCACCACTACCCAAACCCATCCCTAACAGCACAAAGCTTGGCCCAATCATCTTTGATAACTTTGGCGACTTTGGCAATATGTCTTTGCCAACATTGTCTATCTTCATCTTTTTCTTATTTCTTTCTACTTTATAACTTTCTACTTTTTACTAATTAGCTACTTACTAATTGCTATTTGTAGTTGCTACTTACTAATAACTACTTATCTACTTATCTAATAACTTACACACTTTCTGGTGCCACTTCCAGGCACTCTCGACTATCACTTCCAAATCTTGATACTGCGGTTGCCATTTTAAAATTTCTTGGGCTAGTTTTGAATCGGCCACCAAAGTTGGTGGGTCACCGGGTCGTCTATCGGCTTCAACCACTTTAAAATCTATTCCAGTCACTTTTTTGGCCATCTCCACAACTTCTTTGACTGAAAAGCCTCGACCATTTCCCAAATTGAAACATTTCGATTCACCTCCATCAATCAAATATTTTAGTGCCAACACATGAGCTGTTGCCAAATCGGTTACGTGAATATAATCTCTAACACATGTCCCATCAGGAGTAGGGTAGTCAGTCCCAAATACTTTTATGTCTTCTCTTCTGCCAATAGCCGCATCCAACACCAAAGGAATTAAATTTGAACTCGACCCTGGCCATTCACCCACATCGGTTTCCAAATCGGCTCCACAAGCGTTGAAGTATCTAAGAGCTACATATTTAAAACCATAAGCACTGCAGTAATCTCGCATAATGTGTTCGACAATCAGTTTTGTTTCACCATAAGGATTTATTGGATTTTGAGGGTGTTTTTCATCAATTGGTATGTATTGTGGTTCACCAAAAGTTGCCGCTGAGCTAGAAAAAATAAATTTGTTAACATTATTTTCTTTCATCACTTCAAATAAATTGATGGTATTGGCGACATTGTTTTTGTAATATTTTTGGGGGTCAGTGACTGATTCACCGACCGCTTTGAAAGCGGCAAAATGAAGTACTCCCTCAATTGGATATTTTTTAAATACTTCTCTAATACTTTCGATATTTCCTAAGTCACCTTCAAAAAATTCTCCCCATTTTACCAACTCTTTTTTTCCACTTGATAAATTATCAAAAATTACAGTCTGATAACCTTGTTTGGTTAACTCTTTGTTTATATGGGAACCGATATATCCCGCCCCCCCGACGATTAGAATCATATTTAGTTTGTTAGATAAATAGATAAATAGATAATTAGTAACTACAACTTTTTATCTTAGTTAATAATGAGTTTAACATTTTTGCTACTTCTATAGACATCTCGGTAAGTTTGTTAAATTCATTTTCATTTAAATAGCCTAAATCTTTAGATAACTCTAAAAAATATTGTGTTTCAGACAATGACCCTCTGGCTTGTACTAAAAATTGTGCAAACTCTTTACTAGATCTTCGTGCATTTCCTTCTACAATATTCGCAGGAACAGAACTTGACGCTCTCCTCAGTTGAGATGTTATTCCAAACATTTCACCTTTAGGATATTTCTTAGTAATTTTATATATCTCTAAAGTATATTGATGAGCCTTTTTCCAAACTAAAATATTATGGTACAACACACTTCATTCTACTAATTATCAATTCAACTAATCAACTACTTATCTACTCATCTACTTATCTACTCATCTACTTATCTACTTATCTACTTATCTATAATTTCCCAAGGGTAATCATTATTTCCGAAGTGACCATAGGTTGCCGTTTTACCATAGATTGGTCTTTTGAGGTCAAATTTTTCAACTATTCCTTTTACCGATAAATCCATTAAATTCCATACATATTTTTTAATAATAGCAATATCTTCTTTTTCAGTTCCAAAAGTTTCGATATCTTGCAACACCGGATATTTTTGACCAATCACATAAGCCAAAATTATTTCACATCTATCAGCCAGATTTTTTGCGACCACATTTTTGGCTAAAAATCTCGCAGCATAAGCTGCACTCCTGTCTACCTTGGTTGGATCTTTTCCCGAGAAACACCCACCGCCAATTCTGCCCATTCCACCATAAGTATCTACCACAATTTTTCTCCCCGTCACTCCAGTATCACTACTTGGCCCTCCAATTTCCCACTTACCTGTTCCATTTACAATTAAATCCTCAATAGAAACTTTGTTTAATTTGTATTTATCCAATACTGGTAATACTGCCAAGTTGTACAAATCATTTTTTAATTGTTGATCGTCAATTTGGGGATCGTTTGGTTTAGCCAATATTATTTTAGTAACTTTTTTTGGTTTACCGTTTTCATATTCAACCACCACTTCAGCCTTACCATCAGGTCGTAAATAATTTAATTCTCCAAATTGCAATTCATCCATTTGTCGACACAGACTGTGAGACAACATAATAGGCAAGGGCATCAATTGTTCTGTTTCCCGACTTGCATAACCAAACATCATCCCCTGATCTCCAGCTCCACCATTATCAGCTCCAATAGCAATATCTTTTGATTGTTGATGAACTAAAACTTCAACGTTTGAATCAGAAGTAAATTTATAAATTTCCTTGGTATAGCCCAAATCTTTTACCACCCCTCGTGCTATTTCTTCATAATCAATCTTTTGATCACAAGTCACTTCACCCGCCATCACTATCTTATTTTCAGTTACCAAAGTTTCTAGCGCTACTCGTGAATCTTTGTCAATTGATAAAGCCTTATCCAAAACCGCATCAGAAATTTGATCACAAATTTTATCAGGATGACCAGCACAAACAGACTCAGAGGCAAATTTAATATATTTCATTTTTTTCCTTTACTAATTTATAAAGGCTTGTCTTTCCCCACCACTGCGGGGAAACTTGCACCGTGGCCCTGAGCTAAACTGAAGGTTAAAACCCTGAGCTAAACTGAAGGTTAAAACCCTGAGCTAAACTGAAGGTTAAAACCCTG
>CAZCYK010000001.1:4200-30983 GCA_964502975.1 uncultured Gammaproteobacteria bacterium
CCCTGAGCTAAACTGAAGGTTAAAACCCTGAGCTAAACTGAAGGTTAAAACCCTGAGCTTGTCGAAGGGCTCGGTTGCTATCCCGATAAATCGGGATCTCTTGACAAACGACTAAGAGTAATCTTAAAGTACTGTTTTCAAAAAGTCAAAATCTAGTTTTACTACTTATCTACTTATCTAATCAACTACTTATCTATTTTCTTTCTATATTCTGGAGTCAAAGCTATCAGTCCACCAAACAAACTCATAACCACTCCGATAACCCCTAAAAGAGTCGAAGTTAATAAAACACTCTCTGGACTCGTACCCGGCCGACTAAAAAAATATAAATACAACTGTTCTCTGGCCCCAAAACCAGCTATCGATATGGGTAAAATTAAAATTGTTGAAATCAGCGGTAGATAAATTAATATTTCTACAAAAGATAAATTAGATCCAAAATATTGACTTATCATCCATGTTTGCCATATCCACAAAAAATCGCTGAACATTGATACCCCAAGACATTTTAAAATTTGAATAAAATTTTCTTTATTTACTAGTTCACCAACACTCCTAATTTTTTCAAACCACTTATGATTCAATAATAAACCTGTTTTCCCAGTAAATATTAATCCGTAAACCAACAAACAACCTCCAAAAACCACCCATAAACCAAGTCTAATCAACCCCGGAATTTCCACTCCAATACTTTTGGAAAAAAATTGTGATACGAAACCAAACGTAACTAACATTGACATCCCGACAAACCTATCTAAAAAGATTGAAGCTGCCAGCTTTGACTTGGGAATATGAGGATACTTATCATCAATTATTATCCATTTAAATAAATCTCCAGCAGCTGATGTTGGTAGAAATAAACCATAAAAACCAGCCGACCAAATGGATTTGGTAAATACTATTACGTCACTAATTTTGGGACTCTTAATCAAAAGCAAGCTCCACCGATAAGCAATTATTATTAGTGAAATAATTGAAATCCCTATCCAAAATAACAATGATGACAAATTTATCGTTGACAATTGTCTCAAAATTGAACTAATATCAACCTTTTTAAAAGCAAAATAAATCAACACCAACGAGACACTAAGTTTAATCCACTTAGATTTTATTATTTTTTTAAACATAGTCTAAATACTAGAATAGCACGTATAATAACATAATTTTATATGAGTAAAATTTTGCTAATTAGCCATATATTCCCTCCAGCTATCGATGGGGGATCAAGAGTAATCTACAAACTTGGCCAACAATTTGAAAATCAAGGTCACACCACTCTTTATTTATCATCCAATTGCTCCAGCACCGACGATTTTACCAAAAAACATACTCGATTTTCTAATGTTCTAACGCTCCAACGTTCTAACGTTTTAAAGATCCCCGTCTACACTTTTTTTCGAAAACCTCTTAAGTTTATAAATCTCTTTATCTCAAAAAATACTTATCTAAACCAACTTTTCAAGGTTTACCAAAAGGGTCCAGTTTTTAAGTTTTTTCCACTATTAAAAGCCACAATCAAAATTATCAAGTTTAAACCCGACCTCATTGTAGCCGGACCACTCCCCACCACCATCGTCCTCTACGCTAATTTTTTTAAATTTTTAACTAAAGCTCTAACGTTCCAACATTCTAAAGTTCTAGTAAACGCCTCCTTCCACCCCACCGACCCTGATTTTCATCAACGTCCCCTTATAAAAGCTCTAAAATCTACTGATTATCTTTGGACTCTTACTCAATTTGAGACTGATTATTTTGTCAACAATTTTCATATTAATCCCAATAAAATAATTCTTGCTGGCAACGGCGTCGACTCCGATTTTCTAATTCAAAATTTTCAAAGTAACCAAAAACCCAAAGCACCAGAGCACCAGAGCACCAAGATACTATTTATCGGTTCTCTCTCCGCCCACAAGCGCGTCGACTTACTAATCAACGCCTTTTCTGAGTTGCTAAAAGCTAAAAGCTACTTACTGCCAGCTAAATTAATAATTGCTGGTCAAAAAACTCTTTTCTACCCCAAAATAAAACAAATTTATGACACTCTGTCTCCAAAAATAAAGAAAAATATTAAATTTAATTTTGACTTTCCTCAAAAAAATCTGGTTAAACTTATCGACAGTTGTGACTTTTTGGTATTACCATCGATTCAAGAAAGTTTTGGTTTAGTCCTAATCGAAAGTTGGGCTAGGGGAAAACCAGTTGTTGTCAGCGACATTCCCTCTCTTTCTGAATTAGTTACCAAAACTAAAGGCGGATTGATTTTTGAAGCGGACAATTCAGTTGACTTGGTAAAAAATTTGAAAAAATTAACCGACTCGCCTTCACTCCGTTTTCAGTATGGCCAAAACGGTTTAAAATATGTTAAAACTAATTACACATGGGAAAAAGTAAGCCAAAAAATTTGTCAAAAAACAAAGTTGTCTTAATCCTCTTAGCTGTTTTTTTTATTATTCTAGCCATATATTTGTTTCTCAAAAAACCAGAATACCCACCTCAAGTAAAAGTAAATATCGACAATTACAATTATTATTTAGAAATTGCCTCAACTAGCCAACAAAGAGAAATTGGCCTATCCAATCGTGAATCGGTCTGTGTCAATTGTGGCATGTTGTTTGTTTTCCCACGTGAAGGCAATCGTTCGATTTGGATGAAAGACACCCTTGTCCCGCTAGACATAATTTGGCTTGATAAAAAATTTAAAATTGTAAAAATTGTCACTGCACTAGAAACCAATTCTCAAAAAACTTACACCGGCAAAGCCAAGTATATAATCGAACTAAATGCCAACGAGATTTTTAAGCGTGACCTAAAAGTCGGCGACACTATTCAAATACCTGAGCTTGATGAATAAAAAAAAGTTTTCTGTCAATTTTTCTGTAATTATTCCAAACTTCAACGGTGCCAAATTTATTCCTGAATGTCTAAATTCTCTCATTGATGCCGCCAAAAATTGCCCTCAATCCAAATTTGAATTAATTTTCGTCGACAACGGCTCCAAAGACGATAGTGTAAAAATTGCCAAAAATATAACCAAAAATTTATCTATACTAAATACTAAATACTTAATACTAAATACTAATCATGGATTCGCTAATGCCGTAAACCAAGGAATTAACCATTCAAAACACCCCTGGGTTGTGATTTTAAACAACGACCTAACTATGGAACCCAATTGGTTTCTACTGGTCTCTACTGCCATACAAAAAAATTTATTTCCAAATATTGCCACCTATTGTGGTACAGTTCTCAACCATAATGGCACTAAATTTGAATCTCAAGGTCTAGATTTCAAGATTCAAGGTAAATGCCTTAATATTTCCAATGGTCAACCTTTTTCCTCTAAAGCTCTAAAGCACTATAGCTCTAACGCTCTAATCTGGGGTGCTTCCGCATCTCTAATTGTTTACCAAAAAGATTTAATCCAAAAAATTGGTTTGTTTGACCAAGATTTTTTTGCCTATGAAGAAGATGTTGACCTCTCATTTAGACTCAATAAGTTTGGATTTAAAGCTCTTTATATCCCCAAAGCCATTTCTTATCACTTAGGTGGTGGGACTAGCAATCGGATGAGAAATCTCCGCTCTCGCATGGATGCAAAAAACTGGATTTTTTTGATTGTAAAAAATTATTCAGCCAAAGAGTTTTGGTCAAATTTTTTAAGTATTATTTATGAAAGACTTGTAAATTTATATGTTTTGGTAAGAGATACAATCATAAAATATAAATTGTTGTCATTGTTTTATTTACCCTACGATCTACTTAGAACCTATGGAGAGGTAATTATTAAACTCCCCAAAATGCTTCAAAAACGCCATCATCTCAAAAAATTGTTACAATCAACTAAATCTAATCAATAATTTTTACTACTTATCTATTTATCTAATAAACTAATTATCTAATGGTAATCGGCATCGACATCTCTTCAGTCTGCTACCAAACCGGAGTAAGTAATTACACTCTCAATCTTGTCCGAAATTTGATAAAAATTGATCAAAAAAATCAATATAAATTATTTTATTCATCTCTCCGTCAACCCCTACCAGTAGAAATCAAAGAACTTGGGCATCACAAAAATGTATCAATCTGCCATTTTCGCATCCCTCCGACGGTTCTTCAAATCTTGTGGAATCAATTTAGACTAATTCCAATAGAATTTTTTATCGGTCGTTGCGACATTTTTCACACCTCCGATTGGACTCAACCACCAACCTTTAGGGCCAAAACCATTGCCACCATTCACGACCTAACTCCTTTTTTGTTTCCTCAGTGGCATCACCAAAAAGTGATTAAAGCTCACAAAAACAAAATGAAAATAGCAAGTAAACGCTGTTCTCACTTTATTTGTGTATCTCAGAACACCAAAAATGATCTTCTCAAACTCTTTCCCAATATCAGCCCAGCCAAAATTTCGGTTATTTATGAAGCAGCCGAAAATAAATACGGCCAGTTTGTCAAACTCAAACCTGATATTCAAAATAAGAAAAAAGACATTATCAAAAAACAATATGGACTTCAAAACTTTGTCCTGGCTCAAGGCACTAGGGAGCCTCGAAAAAACCTTGATCGACTAATAGAAGCTTTTGTTAAATTTAAAGATAAATATCCTAAATCTACCGTCGAATTAGCAATTACTGGCAAGTACGGTTGGGGAAAAGATATTACCCATCCACCAAATTATGTCAAAATACTTGGATTTATCCCTGAAAAAGACATGGTTGCCCTCCACGCTACTGCCACTTGCCTGGCCTATCCATCTCTTTATGAAGGGTTTGGTTTACCTTTAGTCAAATCGCTAAAAGTCGGGACACCAATCATTACTAGTGATGTTTCTTCTATGCCTGAGATTGTTGGAAAATCAGCCATTTTAATTGACCCGACCTCAGTGGACCAAATTGCCAAAGCTCTAGAAAAAATTCTTCATTCTCAAAAACTAAGAAATCAGCTAAGTCTTGAGGGAGTAACTCAATCAAATAAATTTAGTTGGTCCAAAACCGCCTCCCAAACCTTAAACGTTTATAATTCCATTTAATAACTACTTATCTACTTATCTAATTATCTAATAAACTAATATGTTAATCGGTATCGATGGCAACGAAGCGAACATCACCAACAAAGTTGGTGTCGGTCAATATGCCTTCCAACTTTTATGGCAACTTTATCGACTTGATACCAAAAACCAATATATTGTATATCTCAAAAATTCGCCTCAAGCCGATCTCCCTCCACAATCTAAAAATTGGCAATACCGTGTCTTTGGCCCAGCAAAATTGTGGACCAGATTTGCGCTCCCTTTAAAACTCTTTACTCAAAAAGACCAACTTGATATTTTTTTCTCTCCTAGTCACTATTCACCCGCCATTTGTCCTTGTCCCACTATTCCAACAATCCATGACATTGGCTATCTCCAATTCAAAGATCAATTTACCAAAAAAGATTTTTACCAATTGAAAAATTGGACTATTCAATCAATCAAAAAAGCCAAACACATTATTACCGTCTCTCAATTTTCTAAAGACGAAATTGTCAAAACCTACCAAGTTGACCCACAAATTGTAACTATTGCCTACAATGGTGTCCAAACCCCGCCGACAATTGACCTAAAAACCCAAAATAAAATTTTGTCCAGCTATTCACTAAAAACTAATAGCTATTTTCTATATTTGGGTACTCTCAAACCCAATAAAAACATTCCCTTTCTAGTCAAATCCTTTGCTTTACTGCTAAAATCTAACGCTCTAACGATCCAACGTTCTAACGCTCTAAAATTGGTTATTGCTGGCAAAAAAGGCTGGCTCTTTGATGAAATATTTGCCACCGTCAAAAAAGAGGGGATAGAGGACAATGTCATCTTTACAGATTTTGTCACCGAAGAACAAAAATGGACACTTTACCAAAATGCCATTGCCTCAGTTTTACCCAGTACTTATGAAGGATTTGGAATTCCGGCTATCGAATCAATGAAGACGGGGACTCCAGTAATAGTCTCTAATATTCCACCATTTAAAGAGGTAGTAGCTAACAGTGGTTTAATCATCGACCCCCACAATCAATCCGATCTTTGTCAAAAAATGATTGATATTTTAGACTCCAAGACTCGACAAAAATACTCTAAATTGGGTAAAATCCAAGCTGATAAGTTCACTTGGGAATCAACTGCCAAATCCGTAATTTCAGTTTTTAAAAAACTATAAATAATTTCAAAATTTCTAACGTTCTAAAGTTCTAGCGCTCTAACGTTCTAATGTTTTAAATATTTGCTAAACTATACCTATGAAAGATAGAAACGGCCAAGTTCTTAGCATCCAAAACATTTTTGAAAAAGTGATAAACCGAATCAAAACCATTATCCTCGAATTTTGGCTGATGATTCTTCGATTTGTCGGCTACATTCCTATCCACTTTGTTCGTAAGTTTTTTTATGTTTTTTCTGGTGTAGAAATTCCTCTTGACTCAACAATTCATATCGGCGCTAATTTTTTTAAGCCTAACAGCATAACTATTGGTCACGATACTATCATTGGTGATCATTGTTTTTTGGATGGCCGTGCTCCTCTGACTATTGGTAATCATGTTGGGATTGCCAGTCAAGTTCTTATTTACAACGATGAGCATGACGTCAATTCCCCTGAATATGGAAATTCTTTTGGACCAGTAACAATAGGCGACTATGTATTTATTGGCCCTAGAGCTATCATCTTGCCTAATGTCAAAATTGGCAAAGGTGCTGTAATTGCCGCTGGAGCTGTTGTCACCAAAGATATTCCTGAATATGAAATTTGGGGTGGAGTACCCGCCAAAAAAATAAGTGACAGAAAAATAACCAACCCCAATTATAAAATAGGACGACCGATGTGGTTTCAATAATGACAAAAAAAATATTTCTATTACTTTTAATCATTTTAAATGTCTTGGCAGTAATTTATTTAGTTAGCCCTACCCCCACACCACCTGATCTAGAAAACAGTGTCAAATCAGATTTACCCGGTGATACTGAGCAAGTTGCCAATGTTTCCGGGTTTTTTACTAACCTCTCTCGCGAACAAGTAATCGGTTTTTATAAAAATAATTATCAGGGACTTTTTCGTATCAATTTAAACCACCCCCCAGAAAAAGCCAAAGAAATAATTGTCGATACAATTCCTAGTTATTATTTAGAAGAATTTATTTTGCCTTTCAAAGAATCACTTTATATCAATGGTTTCGAGTGGGAAAAAGATGTTTTTACCAAACCCGAAAAAAGACTTAAAAATAAAATTTATTATCAAGATCAAGAGTATTCAGCCAAAATTACCATCCGTCGATTTCCGGTTAGCATCCCCAGTCGTTTATTTACTTTTTTTATAACCGAAACTTCAATAATTTTTGCGTTTTTTGTTTACAGAAAAGTTATTGCTAAAAATGAATAAACCACTTCTTTCTATTATTATCGTTTCTTACAATACTGCCGACATTACCATCGATTGTCTTAAGTCGATTATTAAAGACAAAGGTTTAAAAGAAATTCCTTATGAAATTATTATTATAGATAACAATTCCAAAGACGACAGTTTAGAAAAAATAAATAAATTTAATAATTCGTTAAAAAATGCGAAACAAAGTGAAGTCCGCCCCTGGCGGAAAAATTGGAATTTGAAAATTATAAGTAATGATTACAATGCTGGTTTTGGAAAAGCCAACAATCAGGGAGTTAAAATTGCCCAAGGTAACTATATTTTATTTCTCAATTCCGACACCATTATTCTTCACTCGGCTATTAGTCAAAGTCTTGATTGGTTAAGTTCTCACCCAGAAAGTGCCATTTGTACCGCCCAATTATTAAATAAAGATGGCACTATTCAAGCTTCTGGTGGTTTTTTTCCAAATTTAGCAAATGTTTTTACCTGGTGCCTAAGTCTTGATGATCTACCTTTGGTAAATCGCCTGGTCAAGCCACTTCACCCCCACACCCCCAATTTTTATACCAAAGATAAATTTTATACCCAAGACCACGTCCAAGATTGGGTTACTGGAGCTTTTATGTTAACTCGAAAACCTTTACTTGATAAAACTGGTGGTTTTGATGAAAATTATTTCATGTACGGAGAAGAAGTTGAATTGGCCTATCGAATCAAACAAGCCACTCCCCATAATCTGACTTGGTATCTAATTGGACCTCAAATAACTCACTTGGGAGGCGCATCAGCTACCAATAAACTTGACCCAATTCTAAAAGAATACCAAGGCATTTTATCTTTTTTCAAAAAACACCGATCTTCTTGGCAATATCCTATTGTTCGACTTTTATTAAAAATAAATGCTTTTTCTCGTTTTATTATTCATTTTTCACCGACCTATCTTAGCGCATGTTCAAAAATATAAATATTTTCCGACCATTATTGGCTGTCCTTGTCTTGTTTATTCCTTTATATCCAAAATTTCCCTTATTTGGAGTTACTGGTACTTATGTGGCAGTCAGACTAGATGATATTGTTATCGCCATAGTAATCTTGACTTGGCTAATTTTTCAAATCAAAAATCGTTTCCCAATTTTTAAACATAAAATTACCTGGCTATTTATAGTCTATTTTGTGGCAATAACAATCAGTTTTGTCAATGCTTTATTGGTTTATCAGACCGAGCCACCAAATATTCTCTTGCTCCACCTACTTCGTCGTTTCGAATACACGTCTTTATTTTTTATAACCTTAGAATCAGCTAAATCACTTTTTGATTTTAAATTTTATTATCTTATTGGTTTAATTTCAGCTATTTTTGTTTCAATTTATGGTTATGGTCAAAGATATTTAAACTTTCCAATCATATCCACTATGAATTCTGAGTTTTCCAAAGGTCAATTACTTCAAATGAATATTTGGACTCGAATTAGTGCCACATTTGCTGGCCACTATGATTTGGCCGCTTATTTAAGCGTAGTCTTGATTATTATCTTGGGAGTAGCTCTTATCACCAAAAACAAAGTTATCAAAATAATTAGTCTATTAGCCTGGTTGCCAATTTACCAAATTTTTACTTTTACTGCCTCAAGGGTTTCGACTTTTGCCTTTTTAGGAGGAATTGTTTTTACTTTATTTTTTCTAAAAAAATATTTATGGATTATTCCGGTAACCGGATTGGTAGTCTTGAGTATTTTTCAATCAGATGACTTAAGTCAACGGCTTTTGGCCACTATTCCCGCTTTTAAAAATCAATTTTTTAGTAGCAAAGTCAATCAAACAACCCCTCCAACTAGTTCTATTACCCCAACCCCAACAACAGCTCCGCTTACCCCTATTGTTAGCCCAATAGTTATCGGAAAAATTTCCCCAACCCCAACTATCATTAGACATCAAAATGAACCATATCCCCAAGTCGATGCTGATGTCGGTGTCGCCCGGTCTGGAGAAATTCGCTTCAATGCCGAATGGCCCAGGGCAATTACGGCCTTTAAGCGTAATCCATTAGTTGGTAGTGGAGCCGGATCAATTACTCTAGCTACTGACAATGATTATTTAAGAAATTTAGGAGAGACGGGCTTGTTTGGGTTTATTTCCTTTGCCGCAATTTTTATTTATTTTATAAAAAATACTCTTCCGTTGTTGTTCAAAAAAAATCGCACCACCTACAACCTAATTTCAATAATCTTTCTTGGTGGTATGCTTACCACATTAGCTAATGCTCTTTTTATCGATGTCTTTGAGGCCTCAAAAACCGCCTACCTTTTTTGGATTATGATGGCCCTTTATTATCAATCATTAAAACTAAAAAATGACTAAAAAAAATAAAAGAAAAATCTTAATGATCACCCCTTATATCCCTCGACTTTCTCAATCTGGTGGACAAAATAGTTCATTTTATTCCATTAAGTATCTTTCCCCGGAAAACGATATTACCTTAATTTGTCTTAGCCCTGATGAAGAAGGGCTTGAGGATGTCAAGCAATATTGTTCAAAAGTAATTGTTGTTCAAAGAGGCAAAACTTGGGATCCCAAAAAAGTACTTCTCACCGCCTTCAGTCCTTATCCATTTCTGGTGATGAAACACATCAACAAAAGCTTTCACCAAGCCATTAAAAACGAATTAAATAGTCAAAAATTTGATTTGATTCACTGTGACTGTTTTTACCCCATGCCCAATATCCCAAAAACTAATATACCTATAGTTTTGGTTGATCTTACTGTCGAATATGCAGTCTACGAACATTATGTTGAGACTGTGCAAGGATGGAAAAAACTTTTTAAACCATTGCTTTGGATTGATGTTTTAAAGCTTAAATACTGGGAAACCCATTATTGGAAACACACCCACACTGTTGTTGCTTTTGCCAAAGAGGACCAAGAGTTAATTTCCAAAACCACTAAAAGAAACGACATCGAATTGTTTCAAAATGGTGTCGATAATAAATTTTTTGAATCAAAACCAAAAACTCCTAAAAGTAAATTTCCCTCAATTCTTTTTGGAGTCTCCAATATGAAATGGATGCAAAACCGAGAGTCAGTCGAAATGATTATGAAAGATTCTTGGCCAGAAATAAAAAAGGCTATTCCAGATTGCAAGCTTTATATTATTGGTCGCCATGCCCCTGACTATTATCAACACTATCAATCAGAAGATATTATTGTCTCAGAAGCTGATTTTGATGGCCAAGTTCACGATCCAATGTATTATTACCAATACAACTGGGTACTTGTAGCTCCGATGGGCAGTGGGGGAGGTACCAGAAATAAATTTTTGGAGGCTATGGCTTGCCGATTACCCATTGTTACCACTCCAGAAGGTATGGGTGGTATAAAAATTGAAAATTTTAAACACTCTATTGTTTGTGATTACCAAGATGTTGGTAAAAATACCATTAACTTACTAAAAAATGACAAAATCCGAAACAAAATGGGCGACGACGCCAATAAACTTATTAGTCAAAAATATTCTTATCAAAAAAGTGTTAACGACCTAAATTTGATATATCAAAAAATTACCAACAATAAATAACATGGATCTATCAATAATTATTTTAAATTATAATTCCTCAGACTATCTTAAAAAATGCCTTGAAAGTATCAAAAAATCAGACTTTGGCAAATACACTTATGAAGTTATAGTTGTTGACAACAATTCCACCGATGACAGTATTAAGATTGCAAAATCAATAGCTATACAAAATACTAAATACTTAATACTTAATACTAATAAAGGTTTTGCACATGGCAACAATCAAGGGTTAACTGTTTCAGACCCCAAATCCAAATATGTTTTGTTTTTAAATCCCGATACTCAAGTCAAAAAAGAAACATTCAAAAAAATGATTGAATTTTTCGACCAAAATAATAAGGTTGACGCTGCTACTTGCCGAATTGATTTGGTGTTAACCAAAAAAATGCAACCCGAATGCCATCGAGGATTTCCCACTCCCTGGCGATCTTTTTGTTATTTTACTAATCTATCAAAACTGTTTCCCAAATCCAAATTGTTTTCTGGTTACTTTTTGGGTCACCTTGATTTGACCACCATCCACCCCATTGAGGCCTGTGTTGGCGCTTTTCTTATGGTCAAAAGAAAAGTTGGACAAAGCGTTGGTTGGTGGAATGAAAAATATTTTTTTTATGGTGAAGATTTAGATTTTTGCTACCAACTCAAACAAAAAGGTTACAACTTATATTTTTATCCTCACACCAAAATTTATCATTTTCAAGGAATTTCGTCGGGAATTATCAGCAAAAGCAAACATCTTTCAGCTGCTTCTCGTGGAACCAAAGTAATGATTGCCAAAGCCAGTACTCAAGCAATGAGGATTTTTTATCAACAAAATTTGTTTAAAGACTACAACCCCTTAACCCGTTTTTTGGTAATGCAGGGAATTAACCTATTAGAAATAAAAAGAGTTTTCAAAGCTAGATATTTATAATTAACCAAGTATCTTCTAATATCTTCTAAAAAAATCGCAGTCTATATAATAAGGTAAAATAACAAGATGAAACACATTGTCATTGACACTCGACTTTATGGACCTAAACACACCGGCATTGGTCGCTACACCAAAAACCTACTTATCGCTCTAAAAAATTTACCCGACATTTCTGACTATAAATTTACACTAATTATTTATCAAGATTTAGAATCTGAAATCAAAAAAGATTTGGGAAATAGCTTTAATTATGTGACCACCGATATAAAACATTATTCCCTCAAAGAACAAATTTTATTACCATTTATTTTGTATCGCCTCAAACCTGATTTAGTTCACTTTACTCACTTCAACAAACCAATCCTTTATTTTGGGAAAAGTGTAATTACAATTCATGATCTTATTAAGCACTTTTTCAAAGGACCCCAAAATTCAACCAAAAATAGTTTAATCTATTGGCCAAAATACTTTTTTTACAAACTTTTTACAAATTTCACCATCAAACACAACGACATTATTGTCCCTAGTAATTTTTGGCGTGATTATTTAATAAAGCATTTTGGTCTCAAACCCAACCAAGTCACCACCACCCACGAAGCTGTCGACCCAAAATTTATGGATACTAAATACCAAATACTTAATACTAAATACCAGAACTATATTTTATACACTGGCAATCTTTATCCCCACAAAAACATTGAAGTTATTATTGAATCCCTCAAATTATTACCTCAAATTAAATTAAAAATAATATGTGCCAGAAATTTTTTTAGTCAAAAAATAGAAAAATTAGTTAGTGAATCCAATTTAGAATCACAAGTTGATTTTTTGGGATACGTTCCCGACAAAGAATTCAAAAATATTTATTCAAAAGCACTTGCCTTGGTTCACCCATCTTTAATGGAGGGATTTAGTCTTACCGGCCTTGAAGCCATGGCTCTCGGTTGTCCCGTAATTTCATCAAACAGCAGTTGCTTACCAGAAATATACCAAGATTCGGTCATATATTTTGATCCAAAAGATTCAAAAGAGTTGACAAAACTTATTCAAAAATTAAAGTCTTCACCATCTCTTCGTCAAAAAATGATAAAAAAAGGTCATCTCCAAGTCCAAAAATATTCCTGGGAAAAAACCGCTCAACAAACTTTCCAAGTCTACAAAAATATATTAATTGAAAATTGAAATTGCGTAACATTGTGAAAGCCGCCTCTGGCGGAGAAATTAAAAATTTAAAAGTTGCTATCTTCTACGATTGGCTCAATCAATGGGGTGGGGCCGAAAGAGTCCTTTTGGATATTTTAAAAATTTACCCCAAAGCCTCACTTTTTACCTTAATCCACGACCAAACGAAAACAAGTTGGCTACCTTCAGACATAAAAGTAACAACTTCTTTTATTCAAAAATTTCCTTTAAGTCGTAAAAATCCCATTTTTTACACCCCATTTTATGCTTTGGCTTTAGAACAATTCGATTTTTCTCAATTTGATATTGTTATCTCCACTACTTCGTTAATAGGGCACTGTCTTTTAACATCCCCAAAAACATTGTTTATTTGTTATCACCACAACACCAATCGTTATTTATACCAAACACCTAAGTCTTATCGATTTTTGTCTCCACTTTTAAATCGCTACAAAAAGACTGATTATATTTATGGTCAAAGACCAGATCAACTTTTGTGCAACTCCAACACTGTTTCCAAACGAATCTTAGACAATTATCACCGATCCAGTACAGTTATTTATCCTGGGGTAGATACCGACTTTTTTACTCCAAAAAAACAACCACTGTCTTCAGATTATTTTTTAGTAGTCTCCCGGCTTGTGTCTCACAAAAAAATTGATATAGCCATTCGTGCTTGCCATAAGTTAAAAAAGAAATTAATAATTGTTGGCTCCGGCCGAGAAAAAAACAAATTAATAAACCTAAAAAACAAACTTAAAGACAAAAATATTATTTTTTTGGGTAAAGTTTCTGACAAAAAACTAAAAACTTTGTATCAAAATTGCCAAGCACTTATCTGCCCTCAAATTGAGGATTATGGATTGACCCCTTTAGAAGTTCAATCAAGTGGCCGACCAGTTATTGCTTACCAAAAAGGGGGAATTACCGAAACCGTAATCAATGGTAAAACCGGAATATTTTTTAAACATCAAACCGTAAAATCCCTAAGTCTAACCCTAAGAAAATTTAATCTCAATTCTTATTCTTCAGAAGCATGTGTAACAAATGCCAATAAATTTTCTAAACAAAACTTTGTGCTAAACTTTAATCACACCATCGACAAACTATGGCAACAACATCGCAACACTTTATCGTAATTTTATCAGGAGGAACCGGTTATCGACTTTGGCCTTTTTCTCGACATCAACAGCCAAAACAATTTTTCAATCTTTTCAAAAATAAAACTTTACTTGAACAAACTGTTAGCCGAGCCAAAAAAATAACTTCATCAAAAAATATATTTATTGTGTCTAGCTCCAATTATCAAGAAAAAACCTTAGAAATAATTGGCAACAAAATTCCCGCTGCTAACTTTATTTTTGAACCTATCAAAAAAAATACTGCTATGGCAATCATTTATGCCATTAATCACATCAAAAAAATTGACCCCAACGCTACTATTACCACCATGCCCTCAGACCACTATGTCAAACAAATATTTAAGTTTAAAAACACCGTTTCCAAAAGTGTTAAGCTGGCAAATGACTACCACCAAATAGTTACTATTGGAGTAAAACCAACCTTTGCCAATCCTTCTTTTGGCTATATAGTACCTCAACAAAAAAACCAACCATTTTCCAAAATTAGTTTGTTTATGGAAAAACCAAGTCTAGAAGTTACCCAAAATTTAGTAAAAAAAGGTGCTTTGTGGAACTCGGGTATTCATACTTTTACCATCCCCGACATTTTGTCAGAATTTCAACAAATTCAGCCTGAATATATTGATTTGTTAAACACTTTAGAAGTGTCAAATGATATTTCCAAGACCACCAAACATGTTTACAAAAAATCTCCCGATCTGTCTTTTGACAAACTTTTGGCCGAAAAAAGTCAACATCTTTTAGTAATATCTGGTAATTTTGAATGGAATGATGTCGGCGAATGGAATTCTATTTATCGACAACTTGAAAAAGACAAGTCAGGTATTGCCACCCTCAATCGCGATACCCAATTTTTACAAATTGACTCAAAAAATTGTTTGGTTGCCACCCCAAAAAACAAACTAGTCACCCTAATTGATGTTAACAATTTAGCCATTATCGACACTCCAGACGGACTTTTGATCAGTAGTTTATCGTCTGACAACAGTTTTAAAGTCAAAGATATTGTTTCAGAGCTTATTAAAAATAAAAAGTTAAAAAAATATTTTTCCTAAAACAATTATGAATTATAAAAAATTCTGCTTTCGTTTATTTAAGAGATCGGTTGATATTTTTAGCTCAATATTTTTAATCATATTATTCTCACCACTACTTTTGGTAACAATAATCTTGATCAAACTGACTTCTTCTGGACCAGCCTTTTTTAGGCAAAAAAGAGTCACTAGAAGAAATCAAGAATTTTGGATGTTTAAATTTCGATCTATGTACACCGGCGACAACGACAAAAGACTTAGAGAAAATTACCCCGAGCTTTGGAAAAAATATAAAGATGCTGGTTGGAAATTACCCATGTCCGAAGATCCTCGTATTACCCCAATAGGCAAAATTATTCGAGCTACCTCTATTGATGAATTTCCTCAATTAATTAATGTTTTAAAAGGGGATATGAGTTTGGTGGGCCCGAGGGCCTATCGAGAAGAAGAGCTTCAAGAATACGAAAAAAAATATCCTAACACCAAAAAATATATTGACGATATTCGTTCGGTAAAACCGGGGATTACTGGTCTTTGGCAAACATCTGGTCGAAATGAACTAAACTTTGAACAAAGAGCCAAACTAGACTCCCAATATATACGTAATCAATCTGTATTCAAAGAAATCATGATAATTGCCAAAACCCCTTTGTGTATGATCTCTCGCTGGTAAAAACATTAAAAATTGGATAAAATTAACCAATGGATTTAATCACAAAAACTGTAAACACGAAACTTGGCAAGAAAATCAAAGGCAACAAAAAGCTTATTCTCAAAATTTTAACTATATTTTTGGTTGTTATCTTGGTTATTGGTAGTTTTATATTCTTTACTGCGTATATTCCAGGCAGAAAACTTTTGTCACAAGTTGACGCCGCCAAGCTTGAAGCCAACAAATTAAAACAATCTGTCAGCGACAAAGACTTAGACCAAGTCAAAATAAATTTGGCCAACTTAGGGCAACATCTGTCCCAAATTGAATCTACTTATTCACAACTAAAACTAGTTGGTTCACTTCCAGTGGCCAACAATTATTATAAAGACGGTACGGAAGCTATCAACATCGCCAAAAACGGCCTTGAAACCGGCAATATTTTGGTTCAAGTTGTTGAACCTTACAAAGATTTTTTGGGTATCAAGGGTGGTGCCACAAGCTCTGCTGATACCACCGAAGATAGAATTGAATTTTTAACTCAATCGATTGAAAGTTTGATTCCTCATTTTGATACTATCGAAACAAAAATTTCCAGTATCAACGAATCTATAAACAAAATTGATGCCTCTCGGTATCCCGACACTTTCAAAGGAATTGAAGTTAAACCACAAATAAATCAAGCTCAAGACTTGATATCGCAAGTGTATCAGTATGTCAAAAACAGCAAACCATTGTTAACAAAAGTTTCCTGGTTGTTGGGTAAAGATAGCCCCAGAAACTATTTAATGATATTTCAAAACGATGGCGAGCTAAGAGCCAGTGGAGGTTTTTGGACAGCCTATAGCACCATGACTGTTAAAGATGGAAAAGTGACTCCAGGAACAGCCAGTAATATTTACGATCTTGATGACAGAATTAATAGCCGAGTCCCATCACCTCGATTAATTAAAAGTTATCATATCAATGTTCCTTATTTAAACCTTCGTGACAGTAATTTGTCACCCGATTTCCCCACCAATGCTGAAATATTTTTGGAACAATACACCAAAGTTATGGGTAGCAAAAACAAGTTTGATGCTGTGGTTGCTATCGATACTGAAATTTTGGTTGACATGGTCCGAATTTTGGGCAAATTAGATACCCGAGTTGGTACCTTTACTGCCGAACCTGACAAAAGATGTGATGGTTGTCCCTCGATTATTTACGATTTACAATGGATGTCTGGCCGACCTCGAGACTACATTGAACCCAACCGAAAAGATTTTATGAATCCATTAATGTCAGCATTATTGGCCAACGTTATGGGATCTGAAAAAAACAAAATGGCTCCTTTAATTCAATCCTTGTTTGAAAACATCAATCAAAAGCACGTTATGATTTATTTCCCCGACCAAGAGATGCAAAATATTGGAAACATGGCCAATATTACTGGAAAAATAGTAGATGTCGACCAACAAACCGATTATCTCCATTTAAATGACATCAATTTTGCAAGCGCCAAAAGTAATATTTTTATTACTCAAAAAATCGATCATGATATTAATATCAAAAACGGAGTCGCTAGTCACAAGATAAGTGTTACCTATACCAACCCATCACCTGGTTCCAATTGTAATCTTGAGAAAGGGGATTTGTGTCTAAACGCTTCAGTCTATCGAGATGTGTTTAGATTTTATACTCCCTTAGGCTCAAAGTTGACCAAAATGACCGGGTCTGAAGTCGAAACAGTTCAATATGAAGAATTAAACAAACAAGTCTTTGAAGGTTTTTATGGTAATAAATTTGGCCTAAATCCAAAATCTAATATTAAAACCTCAATTGAATATACTTCCGGTATAACCGTCGGCCAAAACTATACTCTATTGCTTCAAAAACAACCGGGAACCAAAGCAGTTGAATACCAAATAACTATCAATGGCAAAGAGCTACCAAAGTTTGATTGGATAGCCGACAAAACCATCAAATATTCCCTTTAAATGGATAGACACATATCGACCGTTGGTATAGTAATCAACAAAAAAACTTCAAAAGAAGCTGATTTAGTCATAACACTATTAACCCCAAGATTGGGTAAAATCGTTGCTCTAGCTAAGGGAGCCAAGTCTATCAAGAGTAGTCGCCTTGGTAACCTTCAACTAGGAAATATTATAAAGACCCAACTCTACCAAAAAAACAATTTTTTCTGGATTTCTGAGACTCAAAACATAGTTCCTTTCTTGCAAACAAACAAAAATTTAGCTCAGCTAAACCTTCTCTTTTATTTTTTAGAAATTGTCAATCAATTTGTTGCCGAAAATCAACAAATCGAAAAAATTTTTGATATTTCAAAAAATATAATTACGGCTATCGACAAAAATCTTATTCATCAATATATTCAAAATGAAATTTATTTTTTAGAAACTCTTGGATTTGGTGTCCCTCAAGATATCAAAGATAATTTTGACAATAAAGATTACAAAACTAGTCAAAAATTAATCAAAAGATTTTTTGAATCAATCATCGAAAAACCACTCGAAAGCAACAAGCTGTTTCGATAATACGCTATAATACATTTATGACCGAAAACATTCAAAATGATCTTGTTAGTAAAATCACCAGTTTGTGTAAACGTCGCGGTATTATTTTTCAAAATTCTGAGATTTATGGTGGAGTTCAAGGTTTTTATGATTTTGGACCAATCGGGTCTCAGATGAAATTAAATTGGAAAAACATTTGGTGGCAAGATAATGTAGTCAAACGAAGAGATGTTGTTGGAATCGATGGGTCTATTATTACTCACCCACGTGTTTGGGAAGCCTCTGGACATGTCAAAAACTTTGCTGACACCATGGTCGAATGTAAAAAGTGTCACAAAAGGTTTCGACCTGATTTGTTAGAAGATTCGTCTAAATGTCCCGAATGTGGCGGTCAATTTACTGAAGGTAAAAAATATAATACTTTGTTTGAAACTGAAATTGGTGTCATTGAGGGAGAAAAACTTCACGCTTATTTAAGAGGAGAAGCTTGTCAAACTATTTATCTTGATTTTAAAAACATTGTCGACTCAACTCGTATCAAAATTCCTTTTGGTATTGCTCAAATTGGTAAAGCGTTCCGAAACGAAATTACTCCCAAAAACTTTTTATATCGAACCCGTGAATTTGAACAATGGGATATTCAATATTTTGTCCACCCCACCGAAATGGATAAATGGTTTGAATATTGGAAAGAAAACCGTATTAATTGGTATAAATCTCTTTTTAACGACTCCAAAAATTTAAGATTTAGACAACATGAAAAAGATGAACTGGCTTTTTATGCAAAAAAAGCTTTTGATATTGAATATAATTCTCCTTGGGGTTGGGCTGAAATGGAAGGTATTCACTGGCGTAGTGATTATGACTTGACCCAACATTCTAAATTTAGTGGCCAAGACCTCGCTTACACCGATCCTGTCACTCAAGAAAAATATACTCCATGGATTGCCGAAACTTCTGGGGGTGTTGACCGAAGCTTCTTTTTTATGTTGTTAGATGCCTATCGAGAAGAGAAAACCGATAGTGGTGAATTAAGAACTTATTTAAAAATTAACCCCAAAATTGCGGCATATAAAATAGCCATAATTCCCTTGGCTTCAAATAAACCAGAATTAATTTCCAAAGCTGAAACTATTTACCAAACGCTAAATGCTAAATTCTCAGTAGACTGGGATGATAGTAGTAATATCGGTAAAAAATATCGTCGTCAAGATGAAATTGGTACCCCTTGGTGTTTAGTTGTTGATTATCAAACACTTGAAGATAACACTGTTTCTATCCGTGATAGAGATACCATGAAACAAATTAGACTAAAAAGTGATGAAATTGACACTTGGTTAGAAAAGCAGTTAAATAATAATTATGAAAAATAATAAAAATATTATCATTATTACAATCGTCAGTATTATTCTAATTGGAATAATTATTGCTTTTGTTGTCATCGCTAATAACAAAAAAAATCCTAATAACGACAAAACAGTACCCGTAGCTGAAGTTGAGACCGAGTTAATTCTCTCTGAATCAGAAAAACCAATTATTTCGTTAATCCCCAGAGCTGATGGCTACGAACTTAAATTAATAATTGATAATATTCCTGCAAATATATCCGAAATAGAATATGAACTGATTTACTCAGCAATTGATGATGGTTTAGAAATGGAAAAAGGAGTTGGTGATACTATTAAGGTTACTTCAAATAAAATAGATCGAGATTTACTCTTAGGAACCTCTAGTTGTACCAATGGTTGTAAATATAAATACGACAAAGGTGTGGTTGGGGGTACTTTGTCTCTAACATTTTTGACCGCCACAAATCAAAGTCTTCGCTACGAATCTACTTTTGTCTTAAAAACTTCTGCTGACATCAAAAAAGACGGCGGATTGAGTCTCACTCTTGAAAATTTTGAAATTGCTGCGACTACTACCAGCAAAAGTGATTATTTTGTTTTAATTAAAAACTTGCCATCGTATTACTCTGTTTTTTCAAATGGCAATGGCAAGGGGACTATCACCAATCTCACTCCAACTAATATTTCCAAAGAAGACAAAACCAGTCTTACTGGAAATTATTTGATAAATTAATGAACTATCATTGTCCGGTTTTATTAAAAGAAGTTCTCTCCTGTTTGTCGGTATCGGCTAATAATAGATATGTCGACGCTACTTTGGGGCATGGAGGGCACACTGTCGAAATTTTAAAACAAAACTCCTTTGTTTATGGATTTGACCAAGATCCTCAAAACTTAAAAATAGCAACCGAAAGAATAAATGAGTTAGCTCTATCCAAAAATTTTGTCGGTATAAATAAAAATTTTATTAATATAAAGTCATACTTTAAAAAAAATAAATTAAAAAAAGTCGACGGTTTAATTGCCGATTTAGGTTTAAGCCAAAACCAACAAACCAGCCAAGATAGGGGATTCTCATTCAATGACCAACTCTCGTTAGACATGCGCCTAGACCCCAAAACCCAGTCTCTAACCGCCGAAGAAATTATTAACACTTATTCTTTTGATCAGCTTTACGAAATTTTTACCAAAATTGGGCAAGAGCTATATAGCAAGCCTCTAATTTATCAAATTATCAAAGAAAGACAAAAAAATCCAATAAAAACAGGACAAAAACTAGCCGATATTATTCGACTTTATTTTAAAGATAAACATCTAAGATCAAAAATTGATCCTAGCACTAAAATATTTTTAAGTTTAAGAATTTATGTAAATAAAGAATACGAGCATTTGACAAAGTTACTTACTCAAAGTCTGGATGTTGTTAAACCGGGCGGTCAAGTTTGTATTATCACTTTTCACTCAGGCGAAGATCGTTTGGTCAAACAATTTATTCAAAAAAATAAAGAAAAAATTATTCCACAAAAATCCATCAAACCATCATTTTCTGAAATAAAACAAAACCCCCTATCTCGATCCGCCATACTCAGAAGCTTTCAAATCAGCTAAAATAATATAATGTCCAAAACTTTGGTTGTACTTACATTCAGTAGTATCGTTGTCCAAATTATATTTTCTTTTTATTACTCAAGCAACATTGTCAACCAAAACAATCAATTAGATGAGTATAAACAAAGATACCAGCAATTAACCATCGAAGTCGCCGATACTAAAAAACAACTAACCTCACTAACCTCTATTCAACATTATCTCAGTAGCACACCCTCGGCCAGCCTTACCCCTAATACTAAATCCATCAAACTTTATAATTATTAAAATGAAACAAAGATATCAATTACTACTATTTTCTTTTATTTTTTGTTTCTTGATTTTAATAAGTCGTTTTTTTTATTGGCAAGTAATCAAAAGTCCAGAGTTTAAAACTCAAGCACTAACTCAAATTTACAAACTAGAAAAAGATGTTCCCACTAGGGGAAACATTCATTCATCAGACGAATATCCCTTGGTAATCAACGATTACAACTACAAAATTTCTATTTATAAACCTAATTTGACTCAAGATTTGGACGTTGTTTTTTCCCAATTAGACCAAATCCACCCAAATTTTTTAACAGAAAACGAATTAATTTTAAATAATTTTAAAAATAAACCACAACAAAAATGGCTCGATGTTAATACTCTTTTTCTTGTCTCCAAAAAAGATGAGCTCCTAAAGATTGACGGAATATCTATAAAGTTAGAAGAAAATCGCTATTATCCAGAACAAACTCTAGCATCTCATGTTTTGGGTTTTGTTGCCCACAATACCCAAGGACATAGTATTGGTTACGGCGGAATTGAGGCTTATTACAACAAAGAGTTGACTGGAAAAACCGGTTTTGTTTGGTCACCCCAAGACGCTACTGGAAAAACTATTTTAACCAAAAAAAGTTGGAATTCTAATTCTTCAAACGGCTTAAATATTTACACATCAATTAACCGAAGTATCCAGTACCAAACCGAAAAAATACTCAAAGATGGACTTGAAAAATACCAAGCAGATTCAGGAATGATTACCATTTTAGAAAGTGCCACCGGCAGAGTCTTGGCTATGACCAGTATGGTCGCCAGCCCTTCTGCTACAACCGACTCCTCCAGAAACCCTGTTATTGCCAACTTATTTGAACCTGGGTCAATTTTTAAACCAATTATAATGGCCATGGCTTTGGACAAAAAATCTATTGACCAAGATTTTATTTGTACTCAATGCTCAGTGCCACGCCAAATCGGTAGGTATACTATAAATAATTGGGACTATTCTACTCATCCCAACTCCAATCTTTACGATATTATAAAAAATTCCGACAACATAGGTATGAGTTATATAATGACAGAGTTGGGTTTAAAAAATTTTTTAGATTATTACCAAAAGTTGGGTCTTAACAAAAAAACCGGAATTGACCTTCAAGGAGAAGCCAAGCCTTCTATCAAAAATAACTGGCCTGAAATCGACTTGGCCACTGCTTCATTTGGCCAGGGAGTGGTTGTTACTCAAATAAATATGCTTCAAGCGTTTAATACTCTCGCCAACAATGGGGTACTGGTCGCACCTAAAGTGGTCGACTATCTAAAAGATGATTTAGGTCACCCAACCTATCCAAAAACTATGCCGACAACAACTGTGTTTTCTCAAAAAACCATTGACCAAATCAAATCTATTTTAAAGTACGCAGTAGAAAACAGTGTCGTCTCAACTTTAAAACCAGATTATATGGAGGTTTGTGGTAAAAGTGGAACTGCCCAAGTAGCTATCCAGGGCAATTACACCGATTCTTCATCAATTGGTTCTTATATCGGCTTTTCTCCCTGCGACAAACCCAAATTTACTATGATTGTCACTATCAACAACCCAAAATCATCTACTTGGGGGTCTAGTACTGCCGCTCCAATTTGGTTCGAATTGGCGACTAAGATCAACTTTTTGTTATAATTACGTCATTAAATGATCCAAAAAATTAAGAATCGATTTTATCATCTGCCAAAAAGTATTTTTTATAACTACTATTGCAAATTTCCCTCATCAAAATTAACTCTTATTGGTATTACGGGAACTGACGGCAAAACCACAACTTCAATCCTACTATATGAAACTCTAAAAAAAGCTGGTATTAATGTTGGGGTAATTACTACCATTGGCGCCAAGTTTGGCGACAAAGAAATTGACACTGGTCTTCATATGACTAGCCCCGACCCATCAATAATAAACAAAATTTTTGATCAAATGATAAAAGCTGGTGTTACTCATGTGGTTTGTGAAGTAACCGCCCACGCTCTCGACCAATATCGTTTTTATGGATGTAGTTTTAAAGTCTCGGCTATTACCAATATTTCGCATGAACACCTAGACTATTTTCATACTCCAAAAGAATATCTATTTACCAAATCCAAAATTTTTGACCAATCTGAATACGCAATTTTAAACCGTGATGATAGTAGTTTTGATTATCTAAAAAGTAATCTTAAAACTAAATATTCATCATATGGTATAAACAAAAAATCAGATTACCAAGCTATCAATATCAAAAACTCAAATTCTCTACTAAATTTTTCTGTCAATAAAATACATTTCTCGACAGACAGTATTTATCAATATCAAATTTATAATATTTTGGCTGTATTAAGTATTATTGAATTTCTCAAAATCGATACTCAATTTTTAGTTGAAACAGTCAAAAAGTTTCCCTCAACCAAAGGCCGCCGTGAAGAAGTAAATAATGATTTTGGTTTTAGAACTATTGTTGATTTTGCCCACACACCCAATGCTCTTGAAAATACCTTATCGTCATTAAAGCAAAAAGTCAAAGGTAAACTAATTGTAATTTTTGGAGCCACCGGCGGACGCGACCAAACCAAGCGCCCAATTATGGGAAAAATTGCCTCAGAAATTGCCGATATTGCCATTATTACCGCTGATGACACTCGTAGTGAAAAAGTAGAAGATATTAATCAACAAATTATTTCTGGTATTGATAACAAATATACTCAAATTGATGAAACAGCTAGCCTTTCTCATATCAAAAATAAAATTAAAAATAGTAAGCAATTTGTTTATTTTAATATTTTTAATCGGCAAGACGCCTTCAATTTGGCCATTAAAATAGCCCAACCTGACGATATTGTTATTGCTTGTGGTAAGGGTCATGAAAATACAATACTTCACGGAAAAATTGAGTATCCCTGGTCAGAAACTGAAGCCTATAGAGCAGCTTTTAGAAATAGAACTCCCCAATAATATGGCCAAATATAATATAAAAAATTCCAATAGTATTGAAAGCAATTATTCCCTTGGTTTGTTACCTCAAAGAAACAATCAAAATTTTTGGTATCTGGATACTAGTAGTCGGTCTAATTTATCTGTCTTTTCCCTAAGTTCAGAAAACCGTCGAATTGTTAACAAAACTCAAGATTTTTCGTACTCTTTTCAACCTTTATCAGATTTCCAATATACCTTGACTGTCCAAAAAGATATTCATAACTGGATAAATCAACTTGGTTGGGATTTTCCTATAAGCTCAGTAAAGAAAATATTCACTGACCACATTTTTAATTTTGTTTATGTTTGGAAAAACCAGCAAAACCAAGTAGTGGCTTACAGTATTTGTTATTTTTCTGATCAAATTAGCCATATCGCTTATGTATTTTATGATCCTAATTTAAGTCACAATAATCTTCCTATTAGATTAGTCTTACAAACCATAATCGATAGCCACGACCAAAAACTAAAATTTTGTTATCTAGGTAGATTTGCCCTAGAGACAGGTTATTACAAGCGGAACATGCCAGGGTTTGAATATTTTAAAGAAGGCAACTGGATTAAATATGAAAAATAGTTTTACTACTTACTACTTACTAAAAACTACTTACTAAAACATGCATATTCATATCCTGGGAATAGCCGGTACCATGACCGCCCCTTTGGCAGTCTATCTAAAAAAAATAGGTCACCACATTTCTGGTTCTGACCAAGACAAGATTTATCCTCCAGTTAGCCAAATTCTTAAAAAAGCAAAAATTAAAATAAATTTTTATGAAATTACCACCTGTATTGATCTTTGTATCGTCGGATCATCTTACAACAATTTTGAAAACACTAAAAAAGAGTTTCAACAAATAAAAAAATTAAAAATTCCTTACATTTCGGCCACTAAATACATTTCTCAAAATTTAATTAAAAAAGAGTCTATCGTAGTCGCGGGAAGTTTTGGAAAAACTACAATTACTAGTTTAATTAGTTGGATTTTTTTACAAGCCAAAAAAAATCCTAGTTATATGTTTGGAGGGAATCCTAAAAATAAATTCTCCGCCATTGCCTTTTCATCTTCTGATGTTTCCATTATAGAAGGGGACGAATCGATTCATGGTTTAGATAAACAAGCAAAATTCCTAAGTTATGCACCAAGACATTTAGTCCTAACTAGTGCCGACTGGGAGCACAAAGATTGTTATCCATCCGAAACAAAAAACACCATTGCTTTCAAAAAATTAATAAATATTTTACCTCCGGACGGGCTACTTGTTGTCAATGCCAATAGTCAATCAGCTCAAAAAATTAGTCAATATTCAAAATCAAAAATTATTACTTATGGTTCACCTCAGTCAGATTATTTTATCGACAAAATTCAAGTCAAAGACAGTCTTACGACTCTTGTAATCAATACCCCTTTTGGATTTATTAGGCTCGACACCCAAATAATTGGTCAATTCAATTTTGAAAATATTTTAGCGGCAGTATCTCTCTGCGATTGTCTAAAAATTCGAAAAAGTACAATTCAAAAAGCAATTTTTTCTTATCGCGGTATTAAGCGTCGACTAGAGTTGATTGCCAACTATAAAAATATTTTATTTTTTGATGATTTTGCCCAATCAACCGACCGAATAAAATCTACTTTGGAGGCTTTAAAAAAACATTACCCAAATCGTAATATAAAAGTTTTATATTTTGCTCACGCTAGTTTTAATCAATACAAAAACAGCCTTAGCGGCCTTGATTTGGCTTTTTTACCAGCCAAAGAGGTAATCCTTGGACCTCTAAAATTTAATTCAAAAATTAATAAAACCAATCGAGCCACTGCCAACGATTACAAAATGATTATTGGATCAAAACTAATTTATCTCCCTCTCAAAAGACAAATAATCGAGTATTATAATAGTAGTCTTATGTCAAACGATATCTTAATATGTATGAGTTCTGGTGGTTACGAAAACAATCGAATTTTTAAATTGATTATCAATAACTACAAAAAATGTTAACCTTATCTTATAACTATATTAATTTCAACTTTCAACTTTCAACTTTCAACTTTCAACTTTCAACTTTCAACTTTCAACTTTATAACTTTAAACTAATTTATTATTTTTTTACTAATTTATTATTTTTTTTTGCTAATCTACTAAAAGCTAATTAACTAATTATCTAAACTATGTCTCG
>CAZCYK010000002.1:0-28594 GCA_964502975.1 uncultured Gammaproteobacteria bacterium
CAGCAAAAAAAACATACCAACCAAAAGCAAAAAAACACAGTCGAGTTCATGGATTTTTAAAAAGAATGGCAAGTGCTACTGGTAGAAACGTACTTAAAAGAAGAAGAGCAATGGGAAGAAAGAAGATTAGCGCATAAATTAGCTTTTAGTAAATAGCGTTTAGCTTTTAGCATTTGATTTTAATTGAACAAACCCTTCTGTCCCTCAGAAACTTCGGGACATCCTCCCTGCCCGAAAATGCTACGCATTATGTGTTGCAGGCGGGCCTTAAAAAAGGAGGAAGTCTTAATATAAGGTTATAATTATATTGTGTTGAAAAAAATAAACAGAATTGGTCGGAAAAAAGAATTCTTGGAAATTAAAAATAAAGGAAAGATAATTAATAGTCCTTTGTTTGGAGCATCTACTTTGGTAGATGAAACTGGAGAAATTAAATTTGGTTTTGTAATATCCAAAAAAATTTCAAAAAGAGCGGTTGATAGAAACAAAATTAAACGTAGAATGTGTGAAGTTTTGGTAAAAAAATTAAATAAATTTAAACCTGGGACGAAAATTGTATTTTTGGCAAAAAAAAGTTTATTGGGGGTAAAGATTGGAGAGATTGAGGAAGAAATAGATAAAGTTTTTCAGTTTGTCAGATCATCAGCTTATCAGAAAAAACAAAACCCACCTCCGGATAAACCGGTATTCTCCCTTAAAGAAGGGAGGAAGTCTAAATAATGAAAAAAGTGGTTTTAAGGATATTAATTTTTTATAAGAAACATATCTCTCGGGGGGAGAATTGTAGATTTATTCCAAACTGTTCGGAATATACTTATGAAGCGGTTAATAAATATGGAGCAATAAAAGGATTGTGGTTGGGATTAAAAAGGGTTTTAAGGTGTCGACCTGGTGGTGGAAGTGGTATCAATCTGTTAAAATGAAGTTCATAAAGTTTGTAAAGTTATAAAGTTATAAAGTAAAAAATGAATTTATTTACTGCTCCATTTGTTAATGCTCTGTTTGGGCTTTATTATTTAGTCGGTAATTTTGGTGTAGCAGTGATTTTGGTAACCATAATTATTAAATTAATTTTATTTCCTTTGGTTTGGCCTAGTTTAAAGTCGGCCCAAAAAATTAGAGAAGTACAACCCAAATTAAATAAGCTAAAAGAAAAATATGGGAAAGATAAGCAAGCGATGGCCAAAGCCCAAATGGATTTGTATAAACAAGAAGGGATAAATCCATTGGCAGGTTGTTTACCCCAAATTTTGCAAATAGCAGTATTATTGTTGTTTTTCTCAGCGTTTAATATGGTAACTGGTTTTTCAGGGAGAACCAAAGGAAGTGTGGAACAGATAAACGCTCAGCTTGTTCCCTCTTTTAGAATTGATGAAAGTTTTAAATTTAATTTGAATTTTTTTGGAAGTGATTTGTCAGCAACTCCATCAAAGCTGGTTAAAGAAGGAATAAATATTAATTTATTGTTACCGGCAATTTTGTTATTAGGATCGGGAGTATTGCAGTTTTTTAGTGCAAAGTTGATGATGCCAAACCCGAAAGCTGATATGGAGGTTGTGAAAGCAACTAAAGACAAAGAGGACGATATGATGGCGACAATGAGAACTCAATCGATGTATATGATGCCAGCTATGACAATTTTTATTGGATGGAATTTTTCGTTGGGAATGCTGTTGTATTGGTTTACAACGTCAGTGTTGATGATTGGGCAACAAGTGTTGGTGAATAAAGTGAACAAGAAATAAAAAGTATTAAGTATCTAGTATTAAGTATCTAGTATATAAAACATTTCAATTGAAATTATGATTAAAATAAATATTTTATGCTAAAATAGCGACTATGGATAACAAAAAAAGAAATGAAAAAATACTAAAAATAACTTGTGATTTTTTGACTCAAATAAATTTTGAGGTGGAAAAAGCTTTTGTGGAAGATGTTGAGGGCGAAGAAGATCAAGTGTTGGTGGGATTAGTAGTAACCAACCCAGCATCATTGATTGGATTTAGAGGAAGAAATTTGGTTGCGGTTCAGTTAATTTTGGCTTTGATGGTAAGAAATCAGGTAGGAGAAAATATTCGAGTGCTTTTGGATGTAAACAATTATCGTAATGAACAAAAAGAAAGACTAGAACAAACAGTAAGAGGTTTGGCTGAAAAATGTTTACTGGAACATAAAAACGTATCAATGGCGAGTATGAGTTCTTATGAAAGACGAATTTGTCATATGGTCATTGCTGGAATGGAGAAAGTGATAAGTGAATCTGAAGGTGAAGGTGAAGAAAGACATGTGGTGATAAAACCCAAAGAATAATTACAGAAGTATTTAGTATTTAGTATTAAGTATTTAGTATAAAATTTGTTTTTTATATAAAACCCCTCTGTCCCGATGAATCGGGACATCTCCCCTTAAAAAAGGGAGAAGTCTTAAAACAATAAATAACTTGTGATAAGATACGGGGGTGAAGGGAGTAAGGGAAAAATTATCTAAAATACTGTTGTTTTTGTTGCTTTGTTTGATTCCGACTCAATTGGGAAAACATTTTTGGTTTGATTGGAGTATGGTGCTCGGGATAAGAATAGATTATTTGTCCCCCACTTTGTATTTGGTGGACTTGGTGTGGATAGCCTTATTTATACTAGAAATTTCAATAACCAAATTTCAAGTATTCCAAATAAATGACAAAAAACAATTACCAATATTAAAAACATTATTAATTATTGTCTTTGTATTGATAAATATTTTGGTGGCGCAAAGTAGATGGATAGCGGTTTATAAGTGGTTGAGGGTTGGTCAATTGGTGTGGTTTGGATATTACGTTTATAAAAATAAAGATTTGGTGAAAAAGATGTTGATTAAAGTTTTGCCAATATGGATTGTGGTAGAGGGTTTGTTGGCTATTGGACAAATTGCCAAAGGTGGTAGTTTAAACGGATTTTGGTGGTGGCTTGGAGAAAGATCTTTTGATTTTAATACAATCGGAATTGCTCAAATGTCAGTGGCAAATAACGGAATAGTTAGGGCTTATGGGACTTTTTCTCATCCGAATAGTTTGGCGGGGTTTATGTTGATTAGCTTGATTTTGTGGGTTAGATTTAAATCCCTCTCGGCTACGCCGCTTCTCCCTTTGAGGAAAGGGAGACAGATTAATAATATTTATTGGTGGGGGGTGATGTGGCTTGGGATAATTGGAATTATTCTAACTGGGAGTAGAACGATTTGGGTGTTGAGTTTACTCAGTATTGTTTGGTTGTTGTGGGGTAATTTTAGAAATATAAAAAATAAGGGAAAGATATTATTTTTGATAATTATTTTGTTTTTTACTATTTATAAAATGATTGATTTTAATTATCCATTCAGAAGTTTTTTGGGTGGCTGGGATGAAAATGGTTTACTAAAAAGAGGTCAACTAAACTTGGCTTCAATAGAAATGTTTGAGAAATCGCCACTTTTTGGGGTTGGGGCGGGAAATTTTTTGGTAAATTTGCCTGATTATCAAAAGAATAATCAAATATTTTGGTTTCAGCCGGTTCATAATATTGGATTATTGTTATTGTCAGAAATTGGGATATTGGGTTTGTTAATTTTTGGTTTTAAGTCTCTGTTTTTTAAAACAATAAAAAATCTAATTAAAAACAATGACAAAATAATGTTGCTGATATTGGGGGTGATATTTTTGAGTGGAATGGTAGATCATTATTGGCTTACCCTACCTCAGAATATGTGGTTGTTGGCCTTAGTGTTGGGCTTAATTTAAAAAGTTTAAAAAATCTTTGTTACGAATTTTTCCACTGGAAAATGAATCTGGTCGCCCAGGTTCAAACACGTTCCAAAATTGTAACTTCAGATTTTTTATAAATATAAATTAAAATTATAATTTTAAGATAGAATAAGTTATGTTAAAAAAGCCGATAATAAATACGTTGGTTCAGGTGGGCGGAAAAATTGTGACAATAATTTTGAGCTTGGTGACCACGGCTGTATTGACTAGAAAGTTGGGGCCAGAAGTTTATGGAAATTATCTTTTGATTACTTCGATATGGCTATTGTTTGATTCGGCAGTTGATTTTGGAAGTAAAGTAATTGGAGTGAAAGAGGCATCGGCCAAGGATAGTGATCAAAGAAATGAAATTTATATTCAGGTTGCTTGGTTTAGAGCTTTGACTTCCCTATTTCTTTTTTTGGTGGGATTAGTGGTAATTTTATTTTGGTCGGGGTTTGATGGTTTAGAAATAGAAGCCTTGGTGGCTTTGTTGATGATTGGGTTTACTGCTATTGCTGGGAGTCTAGAAATTATTTTTCAAACAGAAATGAGAATGGATTTGAAGGTGGCAGGTGATATTGTTTTCCCCTTAATTTTTATAATAATTTTATGGGTTGCTAGGGATAATGTAAATCTAGTTTGGATTTTTGGGGTTTATTTGTTGGCAAGAATATTGAGTTTGATTTTGAGTCTTAATTTGGCAAAAAAGATTGTTAAAAAAATAAGCTTTGTAAAACTTGATAAGACTTTTTTGAAAAAATTTGTGAGAGAAACTTGGCCGATGGGTGTGTATATGATTTTGTTTTCTGGATATGATCGGGCGATTGATTCTATTTTGATAAAGCAGATGATTGGGGTAAGAGAATTGGCCTATTATGGATTGGCGTACAAAATATATGGAAATTTGATACAACCAGCTTATTTTTTGATCAACAGTGTCTTCCCTCTAATGTCCGGTAAAACAGAAAACAAAAGAAAATTGTTTTGGCAAACAACCGGACTAATGCTTTTGGGGGCCTTGATAGTGGCACCAACGATTTATTTTTTGGCACCGTGGATTATTTCCCTTTTGGCAGGAAGTGCTTATCTAGCATCGGTTGAGGTGTTAAGAATTTTATTAGTAGCGATGGTGTTTGCTTATCTTGGTCACTTGGTTGGTTTTACCCTGATAGCCAAAGGAAAACAAAAATTAATATTGTTTATTGGAATAATATCTTTGATTGTTAATATTGGCGGAAATTTATTGTTTATTCCTAAATTTGGAATTGTTGGGGCGGCTTGGGTGACGGTGGCGACGGAAGCGGTGGCGGGGTTGTTGATGATAGGTTTTTTAAGAAAACAGTCTTGACCTTTGACTTGATAATGATTTTTTCGGGCTTGCAACCATCGTAACAACCACTGGCGAGGCGTCGCGTAGTATATACCGATAAATCGGTATCGTGTCTTTAGACAAAATTTCTTCGTTTTTAACTTGAAATTTTAACAAAAGAAACGAAAAATATTATCTGCGTCAAATTTTATTTCCAAATAATTTTTTATATTTTCTCGTAACCGATTTTTTAAGAGTCGGCCAAATGTGCGTCGCACGTTGGATACTCTTAAAAAATGATTACTTCAAAAATATATACATTATTGATATATTCCCCTGTTGGTAATCAGTACTTATTTTGGTTGTAGAAATGAGCTTGGTAAGTACATTTTTTTAGATTTCAAATTCTCATGTCTCAAGTGTTAGATTATAAATAATAACGGATTTATAAACCTAATATGTACAACTATTTATTTTGATCAAAACATTGGAACTGGTTTTTTTAGAAGAAAATTAGTACAGAAACATATTATTATGTTATGACGTTTTTTCACGTTCCAACGAAACACTGTGATAGGGTTTAAGGTGGGTTTAGTGATTATTTACCGCAAATAAACCGAAAATATACCGCAGGGATTAGTCTTTAGTAAGTAGCTTTTAGTATTTAGTAATACAAATTAGTATAAAATTAAGTTATGAATCAGGGGTTACCATCGGCATTAATAATTGGAATTGACCATTTTGTGGCTAAGAATTTGGCCCAAGAATTGGTAAATAAAGATATAAGGGTGGTGGGAGTGGGGGGGTATGTACCAGGTTTAAGTGATTTAACAAATTTTGAGTGGGCAGGTGAGCTTGGAGAAGTAGAGGGTCATTTTAGTTATGTGTTTGATTTTTGTGGGGATAAAAAAGATTGGGAAAAAGTTGAAGCGGAAAAGTACGTTTTGGTGAGTGTTAACGATAAATCTAGATCAATGCTTTTAAATAATGAGGTAGAAAGTTGGTCGGTGGATTGGCGAATAGTGGAGACTGAGGGGGTCTATGGAGTAGGAATGGGGGAAGATAGTTTTTTGTCCCAAACAATACGCTTAGCGGTCCAAAACAAAAACTTGGAATTGCCTAGCCCAAAAAAAACTATCAGGCTATTGGCTATAGCTGATTTGACTGAAGCTATTTTAAGGGCTACTTTTTTGTCAGGGACTGAGAGGGAAAAATTTTTGGTTTTGGGAAAGGAAATTAATTTTGAAGAGTTGGCCAAAATTTTGATGGATAAGGCTAAAATGACTAGATTTAAGGTGATTGAGATAGAAAAAGTAATTGATCAGGGAGATAGTGTTGAGGCTCAAAAATGTGAAAAAAAATTAAGATGGGAGGCAAAAATAAAATTTGAAGAAGGAGTGGAGGAAGCATTGCAATATTTCTTTTCTAAAATGGATGAAGAAAATAGATTAAAAAAGAAAATGAAGGCATCAAGTGCTGATAAATATGCAATCTTGGCAGGTAAACAAAAGGAGGAGAAAAAAAACAAAATGTACGATGTGGCAATTGAGGAGGAAAATTTTGATCAAATCAATCCTTTTATTAAAAAAAATAATACACTTTATGAAGAAGTAGAAGATGAGTTGGTTACCCCGACTGAGGAAGAAAAAGAAGAGATTTATATACCAAAACTGATTGACTACAGTACTCATTTGACGAAAAAAGAAGAAAAAATAGAAGAATCGGAAGTTAAGACAGTTGAAGTAGAAAAAGAGAAAAAGGAGGCGGAAGACAATGATTATATTGAGGAAGAAAGTGAAGATTTTTTTGAAATTCCCAAAATTAATTCCGAAGCTAAACCAAAAGAAGAAATAAAAGATAATAAAAAAAATCACAAACGAAAATTTAACTTAACTAAAATAAGCAGAAAATGGTGGGTATTTTTATTAATAATAATAATTCTTTTTTTGGTTGAACCGATAAGGTGGGTGGTTGGTACAACTCAGTCGGTAAACAATATAAAACAAATACCAGAATTGGTAAAAACTAAAAAATATCTTCAGGCGGAAAAAATGGCTGATAAAAGTATCGAAAAATTAAATAGAATTGATGAAAAAATTAATGATTGGAGTTTGAATAAATTTAAAACATTTAGAAATTATCAAACTGGAATAAAAGTGGGGGGAGATGTGTTATTGCTAGAAAAAAGGGCGATAGAACTGGCGCGAATTGCTGACTTAATGAGCGAGGCGATGTTTTTTGAAAAAACAATAAACTGGAGTGATGAATTAGAACAATTAGAAAATCAATTGATACAGGCTGAGGGTAATATTGGCGTGTTGCAGGCCAGGTTGAATGGAGATTATAGTTGGATACCAGCAAAATGGAAGATGGATGCTCAAAAACAGATGAAAATGGTCGAAGAGGTCAGGGGTCAATTGGAGGTAATGAGAAGGTTTGTAAAGGTGGTGCCGGAATTTTTGGGAATAGAGGGGAAGACAAAACAATATATGGTGTTGTTTCAAAACGAATCAGAATTGAGGCCGACAGGTGGATTTATTGGTAGTTATGGAATATTAAAATTTGAAAACGGTAGGTTACTGGGTTTGGATGTAAAAGATGTCTATGAAGCCGATGGTCAACTTAAGGGACATGTTGAACCACCTTGGGAAATTAAGACTGTTTTAAATGAAGCTAAGTGGTTTATGAGAGATGCTAATTGGCAGCCTGATTTTACAAAAACCAGTGCTGATATCCAGTGGTTTTTGGAAAAAGAAACTGGCCAAAAGGTAGATGGGGTGATCGGGGTTGATTTGGCAGTGGCAAAATCGTTTTTGAAAGTTGTTGGAGAAATATATGTGCCAGATTTTAAAGAAACAATTAATGAGGCTAATTTGTATGAGCAAGCAGAGTTTTACGCAGAGACAAAATTTTTTCCGGGCTCAGTACAAAAGGCAAGTTTTTTGGGGGCGGTGGGTAAACAACTGTTTGAAGGAATTAAGAGTTTAAATATAGAAAAAAAAGCTGCCCTAATGCAGTCAATGGTTGGATTACTTGAACAAAATGAGATTCAGATTGCCCTAAATCATAAAGAAACGGCCCAAATTATTACGAACTTGGGCTGGGATGGCAAAATTTATAATGGGAAATGTGGGGTAGGTGATTGTATAACTGATTATTTGTTTGTAGTTGAGGCTAATTTAGGTGTTAATAAGGCAAATTATTTTTTGAACAGAAACATTGAACAAACAGTAAACATTGGTCCAAACCAGATAGAAAGAATTTTAAAAATTAACTACGAAAATACGGCAAAAAATAATAATTGGCCAGGTGGGGATTATAAGAATTATTTGAGGGTATACTTGCCAAAAGACGTGAGTCTGTCGCAAATTAAAGTGACGGATGCTGGTGATGTGTCTAATTTTAAAATATATAATAATAATGAGCTGAGAATTAAAGAAGTTGATGGGAAAAAAGAGGTGGGATTTTTGGTGATTGTGCCGACTTTGAAAAAGCGGGTGGTAGAGATTAGCTATAGTAGTAAAATTGACCTAGTCGGTAAGACGAAATTTAATTATATTAGCTATATTCAAAGACAAAGTGGGAGTGGGGAGACAGGGTTAGTAAGCTTGATAACTTATCCTAGTGATTGGCAGCCAGTACAAGTGCAACCGGTGGCGAGTATGGTGGGAGGAAAACTGTTGTTTAACCAAAAACTGAATAAGGATATAAAGATGGGAATAGAATTAGCGAAGTAGTTGAGGAGATAAGTAGATGAGTAGATAAATAGATAAGTAGATAAATAGATAAGTAGATGAGTAGATAAATAGATAAGTAGATGAGTAGATAAATAGATAAGTAGTAAGTAGTAAGTAGTAATAAAGATAGATTTTTTTTATTGACTCGACAATATTTTTAGCCATATTACCTTGGCTTGATAGTATTTTTACCGTCCTCGCACCATCGTAAAATCCACTCAGAGGCTTGCGGGCGGAAAAATACTATCTTCGCCAGTTAAACTGTTAAAATTGCATATGAAAAATGTGGTGGAGGATTTTGTTTGTGACCCGCCTTCGTTAAAAACTTCGGCGAGGCAAGGAGTGTTGCGGAATTTTAAGAAAGTTAGAGAAAATTTTAAGTGTGAGAATTGTGGGTATTTGGTTAAAGGTGACGGGTATACAGATCATTGCCCAAAATGTTTGTGGGGGAAGCATGTCGATGAAGAGATTCCAGGGGATAGAGCCAGTATGTGTAAAGGTTTAATGAAACCGATTAGAAGTGAATATCAAAATACAGATTTTAAAATTTTTTATAAATGTGAAAAATGTAATCATAAGTTTTGGGTTCATGCCGCCGTCGCTAAAGCTAAGGCGAGCCAAGGTGTAAGTGAAGGTGATAATAGAGATTTATTGGTAGAATTGGGGATTTAGTTGATTAGATAAGTAGATAAGAAGTTGAGAAGTAAAAAATGTTACGGTATAAAAACGGTTAATATGCGGAGAATGGATTAGTTTATTAGTTAATTAGTAAATAGTAAATAAATTTTTTTGTTTGACTCGACAATATTTATTTCGGGCTTGCAACCATCGTAAAATCCACTCAGAGGCATCGCCCTGCAATAAACATTGTCTGCGTCAAACCGTAGTTATAAAACAAATTAAGGTTGGTTTGGATGGTATAATGGGAGCATGAAATTATTTGATGATTTGATTAAAAAAGTCCTTCGACAAGCTCAGGATAAAAAGGTGGGTAAAAAAATAAATAATACTGACGAAAAGGTTAATACTGGTGATAAGAAAAACAAAAATAAGGATGGTAAGACAGGGAATAGTAACCCGCCAAAAGCTGACGCATTTGGGCGGGCAGGAAACGATTTTATGAAAAATTTGCCACCTGGAGTGAAGATTAAGCGGATTGAAGTCGGGCCAAAACAGATAATAAAAAGTGTTATTTATTTGGTTTTGTTTTTTTCGTTATTGTCGTTTTTAAAAGATTTTTTGGTAGCTGGGGGAGTAACTCAAGTACCAATTTCTAAGTTGATTGAGGGAATTAAAAACGAAGAAGTGGTTAAAGTGGTAGTATCGGACAATGAGATAATTGCCGAAACAAAAGATGGTGAAAAAATATTAATTACTTCGAAAGAACCAAATATCTCTCTAACAGAGATATTGCAAAAAGAAGGGGTAGATTTGAGTAAAGTTGATTTTAGAGTCGATAATAAACAGGGCTGGAAAATGATGGGGCAAGTTTTCAGTTTGTTGTTGACCATAGCACTACCCTTGATGTTGATTTTGTGGTTTTTTAAGAAACAAAGTGGGGGTGCAGGTGGCGGGGGAATGTTTGGTTTTGGAAAATCAACAGCAAAATTGTTTATCAAAGGAAAACAAAACTTAACTTTTAAGGATGTGGCTGGGGTCAAAGAAGCCAAGGATGATTTGATGGAAGTAGTCGATTTTTTGAAACACCCAGAAAAATATCACAAAATGGGAGCTAGAGCTCCAAAAGGAGTATTGTTGGTAGGCCCAAGCGGTGTGGGAAAGACCTTGTTGGCTAAGGCTGTTGCTGGTGAAGCAAACGTACCCTTTTATTCGATGGCTGGATCAGAATTTATGGAAATGTTGGTCGGGGTGGGAGCATCGCGGGTTCGCGATTTGTTTGGAACTGCTAAAAAAGCTGGCAAGGCAATTATTTTTATTGATGAAATTGATGCTATTGGTCGAATACGGGGAGGAATGGATGGTGGACATGGAGAAAGAGAACAGACTCTTAATCAAATTTTAGTGGAAATGGATGGATTTGAAGCAAACACAGCAGTGGTGGTATTGGCGGCGACTAACAGAGGTGATTTGCTGGATCCAGCGTTGCTGAGACCTGGTCGATTTGATCGAAGAGTGGTGTTGGAATATCCCGATTTGGAGGCCAGAAAAGATATTTTGGCAATTCATGCTCGTGGTAAACCTTTTGAAGAGAGTGTTGACTGGGACGTGGTGTCAAAAGGGACTGTGGGTTTTTCGGGGGCAGATTTGGAAAATATGTTGAATGAAGCGGCAATTGCGGCAGCCAGACAAAACAAAGAAAAAATTAGTATGCAGGACATTGACGATGCATCGTTAAAAGTAAAATTGGGAGCAGAAAAGAGACGAACTCAAACTGATGATGACAAGCTGATGACGGCATATCATGAGGCAGGACATGCAATTGTAAACTATGTTGAAAAACTAGATCCAGTATCAAAGATTTCAATAATTTCTCGGGGAATGGCACTTGGGTTTACTTTGATACCTCCTCAAAAAGACGTAATTCATCAAACGAAAAGTAAGCTAATTAAACAAATGGCGATGGCAATGGGAGGAAGAGCGGCTGAAGAAATAATTTTTGGAGATATTACCACTGGAGCCTCAAGTGATATATCACATGCGACTAATATTGCTCGAGAAATGGTAGTTCAGTGGGGGATGTCGGATTTGGGGCCAATAAATTGGGGGCCACAAATTGATATTAATGATTTTGGAAAAGCTTATATGGAACCTTCAAAAATTTCTGATCAGATGCAGTCGAAAGTTGATGAAGAAATCAAAAAATTGATTAATGAAGCACACCAGGAAGCCAAAAAGGTTTTGTCTAAAAATAAGGGAAAATTGGAAATACTGGCCAAGACATTGGTAGAAAAGGAAAGTTTGGGTCAGGAAGAGTTTGAAGAGATAATGAAGTAGAGAAGTAGTTGAGTAGATGAATAGTATTTAGCTGAAAGAGGAGGGGAAAAAATGATATTATCAATCATGAAGTTTGTTGTATGGCATTATTTAATTGGATGGAAATGGTATTGGAAAAGATTTTGGTTTAATATCAAAAAAATAAGTCATTTTTTTTCTTTTGGAGTATTACTAAAAACACTATTTTCTCCTTGGAAAAGAATAACCTCGAACGATGATAAAGTTGGTTTTGACTTAGCAAAATTTTTTGAGAATTTGTCCTTAGATTTAATTTCGATATTTATTGGAGCAATAGTAAGATTAGTATTAATCGTTAGTTTTTTGATTTTAGTAATTGGATATTGTGTATGGTCATTAATTTGGTTTTTGGTATGGTGGGCGATACCAATTTTTGGTTGGGAGTATTATCAGGCCGACAAAAAAATATCGGGTGACACATTGCAAAATATTGGGAATAATATAAAAAATAATCCAGAGATTGCTGGCAAAATAATTTTTGAAAGTGAGGCAGGTAAATTTATTTTAGACAGAATGGAAAATAATATTAGGGAAATTGTTGAAAACATAGAAATAAACAAAGAAGACTTGGTTGACTTTGATGATTCTACATTGGAAAAATTAGTAAGATGGTTTTTAACAAAAGCCAAGGAAGTGGAGACGGAACTTCAAAAACAGGAAACAAATACAGAAGAATTAGTTTTGGCGGCTAAATGGTGGGATAGAAGACAATTTTTTGGAGGAGAAAAAATAATGGATAAATGGGAACTAGGAAGACCAGGAATAGGCTTGGATTTGTTGTTTGGTTATACACCAAACCTAGATAAATATGGTGATGATTTGGGTATGAAACAAAAATTTTCGAGTAATTTGATTGGTAGAGAAAAAATAGTAGAAAAAATGGAAAAAATAATCAACGCTGGTAATAATATTTTGTTGGTGGGAGACCCAGGGGTAGGGAAAATGACAGTAGTCTATGAATTTGCTGATAGAGCAATTACAGGTAAGTTGGGGAAAGAATTGACATATAAAAAGCTGGTTTTGTTTGATTATAGAATGGCGATGGCAGGGAATAGTGATACTGATGCAAAAAAGAAAATATTGTCGAAATTAATGCGAGAAGCTGAGAGGGCAGGAAATATTGTGTTAGTATTGAAAGATATTTCTCGGATTACTAATCCTGAGGTAGAAGGCAATGACTATACTGACGTAATTGAAAAAAATATGGAAAGTGGTCGATTAAAAATAATTTCGGTGGTTGATAGAGTTAGTTATGAAAGATTTTTGGCTAGTGATAGAAGAATTTTGAAAAATTTTGAAATAGTGGAAATTTTACCATCGAGCAAAGATGAGGCATTGTTGATTTTGATGCAAGCGGTTGATAGGCTTGAACTTAAAAATAATAAGATTAGATTTTCAGTACAAGCGGTTAAACAAATTTTAGAGGGAAGTGACAAGTATATTACTGATACCCCTTTTCCAGAGAAAGCTTTGGAATTGATGGAATTGGTGGTGGAAAATGAAATACTTGACGGGTCAACGATAACAAAAAATGAAGTGAATAAAGTGTTGTCAGAAAAAACTGGAATATCAATGGTACGGTTGACTGAGTTGGAAAAAGAAAAATTGACAAATTTAGAAGAAATTATAAGTCAAAATTTGATTGGACAAAAGATGGCAGTGGACTTGGTGGCAAAAAGCTTAAGAAGTCGAGTAGTGGCATTGGGTAATGAAAAAAAACCAATTGGTTCGTTTTTGTTTTTGGGGCCAACGGGTGTGGGTAAGACAGAAATGGCAAAGGTATTGGCAGAGGTGTATTATGGGTCAAGAGAAGAGATTTTGAGATTTGATATGGCGGAATATGGGGGAAATGAGGGAATGGAGAGGTTGGTTGGATCGGTTGTTAAAAATCAGCCAGGGATAATGACTAAAGATATTAAAAATAAACCAGCTAGTTTGTTATTGTTGGATGAAATTGAAAAAGCACCAAAAGAAATTTACAACTTGTTTTTGACAATGTTGGACGAAGGTTATATTAGTGATGCCGCTGGAGACAAGGTTGTTTGTCGGCATTTGTTTGTGGTGGCGACATCAAACGCTGGGGCGACTTTTGTAAGAGAGGAAATAAAAAAAGGAATAACCGGGGAGGAGCTTCAAAAAAGGGTGGTGGAATATATTCAGAAAGAAGGTATTTTTTCACCAGAATTTTTGAACAGATTTGATGGGGTAGTGGTGTTTGAACCACTGAAGCCAGAAAATTTAAAATCAATTGCTAGACTGATGTTGGATGGGTTTAAAAATGATTTGTTGAAGAAAAGCATTAATTTGGAGTTTGATGATGGGGTAGTGGAAAAATTGGCTAAAGATGGATTTGATATGGAATTTGGAGCTAGGCCGATGAGGAGAATCGTGGAATTAGTGCTGGGTGATTTGATTGGGGTAGGGATATTAAAAAATGAGATTAATGCGGGAGATAAGATAAGATTGATAGTAAGTGAGAAAAATATATTTGTAATTGAGAAAATGTAGTTGCAAGGAAATTTTGGTATAATTTAGATATGAGTGAAAGAGGGCCTGAAGGGATAAAAATAACAATGGATAAATTGGCTAATTCTGCCGGCAATGAAGGAGTTAGAAAAGGAGAATTATCAGCATATGCAGAGAAAAAAAACGCAGTGTCTCAGCCTTTGGATGAAAAGGGTTATCTGGGTCCAGACTATGATAAATTTTTGAGAAGATTAGTGGTTGATGTGACGATTGGTTTAATCGATCTTGATAAAAACAGAGCAGGACATGAAGGTGAAGTTGATAGTGCTTCTGAATCTTTGGTTCGTTCTAAGTTTGGGGTGGGTAGCGTGAGTGAATTTAAGGATAGAATTGATGCTCAAAACTATAACTCTGGAGCCGTGACGAGATCTTATGAGAGGTTAACAAAATCGGTAAAATTGTTTCTTAATAAAAAAGGGTTTAGTGATGAAGCGTTGAGTACTATGTCGCCGCAAGAAATTGATGCCCAACTTTTTAGAAATTTTGAAGGGATTGGTTCGGATGTTAAAAGGGTATTGGTCGTGGATGGTCAACTGAAAACAGTTTTGAAGAAAGTCGATAATGTTCTAAATCGTGTGGAAATTTTAGATCAGGGTAGAAAGAAAAAAATGGACCTTAAAACAATTGATAAGGCTATGGATAAGGCTGAAGAAATTTTAGTTGGAAAAGCGATGGGAGATGATGCTTTGAAAAGACAATCAGAATTGGTTATCGATTATTTGACTATATTAAAAAGAGAAGTTGATCAGGGAAAAGGAGATGCTGAAGTTGAAGATTGTATTGTGGGTTTTATCGGAGAACATATTCTAAGAAAGGGATTAACTCTTGATGATGAAGGTAATCTTAAGAGTACTAATGGAGATGATTTTACTTTATTAAAAGATGAGGAGGGAAGGACTCGGTATTATGACAATGGAGAAAAAATGTATATACATCCGGAAATAGTAAGGTGGATGAAAAAAAGAAATGAAAATATAGAGGATTTGATAATGATAACTAGTAATGGGGAATTTAGTGATATAAGAGAGATAGACGCTGTTCTTAATAATGAGAATGAATTTATTTTGGATGATTATATTAGAAATAAGTATGTGGAAGGGAATGATTTGGGTAGAGGGAAAAAGGCGGATTTGTTGGTTATCAAAGATCAGCTGGGAAGATGGTTTTGTGATGCAATTAGAGATAGTGGTGATGAGACAAACAGAACTGTTTTGGGGACTTTAAACGCTTATAAAATTGAAAATTTATTACCCATGGGAGCAACAGGACTTGGGGTGGATATTGTTATAAATGTGTCAAATGATGTGTTGATAAGAAAAGCCCTGAAACAGGTTTGTGCTATAGATATGAAGAAAGGATCTTTGGGAGAACGAGAAAATATTGATGGTTTTTCGTCCATTGAGACTAAAAAGAACTCAATGGGAGAAATTAAAAGAATAATTGAGAAGATAACTGGCGATAATAAACGATATTTAGAGGGGGATAATAATTACCGGACAGAAGTTGACGGACTAGTAAGGCTGCTTAATGAGAGAGTTGTAAAATATGATCGATTGATTGCCCACCAAGAGAAAGTGGGTAGATATGGAGAACAGATTCCAACTGAACCAGAACGAGTAGGAGAAAGGTTGCTGTATGCTAGAAAATTACTTGATTATGTTGAAGATAGCGGTTCTCCTCCTGGTAGTTTAAATATTATGGATCAATGTACGAGACTATTTGAAATGTCTAGATTAGACTCTGTGGAACAAGAAATAAAAGATGAAATTCATGCGAGATTACATTTGGCTTTTATGTTTTATCATATGCATGCTGCTGGTGGGTTGTTGAATAATAGGGGGCAGAGTATCGAAGACGCACACGAAAAGGGTTATGCAGACGGAATGTTGTTGGACAAAATAACAATGGACTTTTTACTTAAAAATGGAGCAAATGGACTTCCGGTGGCCGAATGTTGGGATGCGATTGAAGAATTAAATTTTGGTTGGGAAAACGGAAAACCAGTTAAGGATAATGATAGTTATTTTAGGCTGTTATCGTTAATGGTTGGAATTGACTATACTAAAATTCAATATGAGAATGGGGACAGAGAGGGCAAAATCTCTTGGGAAAATAGTAAAGACGCGTCTTTGCCAATAACCGTGGATAATACAGAGGGTAAATTTCTAATTTCGATGAAAGAAAATGGTTTGAAGTTTTTGGGAGTAAAAGGAGAATTGACTGATGAAGCTTACTTGGCTAAATGGAATGAGATTGCGAACCCTTATGAAGTTAAAGAGGAACAAATTACATATAGACAAAAATTTGTGGGTGATTTTTATAAACTTCAAAATCCGGAATCCTTTTTTTGGGGAAAAGGAGCAGAAAACGCAATGAGGTTTAATTATTTTACAGATATTAGTTCTGGTAGAAAGGGTATGGTGAAAGATTTTTTATTAACTGACATAAAAGAAAAAAGAGAAGCCAAAAATATTGGGAAATCTGAGACAGAAAAATTGCCAACAGACAAAAAGTCTTTGGAGAAAGGTTTTGAATTGGCTGAAAAACTATTAGAAGCAACAGCTGAGACTTCGGTGTTTAATCCTTGTTTTGCGGGTCATAATGATTTTTCAGAATTGATTTTGACTGAAGCGAATACTAAGGATAGACAAAAGAAGATGAAAGTGATTGGTATGAGAGTAGCAATGGCTGATATTGTTAGTTTTTATACTACCTGGCCAAGATACATAGCAGGCAATAAAGATAGTGATAGAAGAAGTGTGTTTAAACCACTTTATGCCGAACAAATTAAGACAGAAAGAATGGATAACCCTAAAAATGATTCTTATTTTTTGATGACGGCCATTTTGATAAAAAAGATTTTACCGGTGCAAGCATTTTTAATGAAAGAGGATATCGGTAGTAAAGATTTATTGACGGTGGAATTTTGGAAAAAATTATATGATCCAATTTCGAAAGTAATTAGTTATGGCCAAGATGTTTTGACAGATCCTGATGATGACTTCAAAACGATTAAAGTAACAGATAAAAATAAAAAAGATTTAAGTCGCAGACTTCGATTGTTAGTAGCGCGAGCAGTATTTCAATCGGCAATAAGTCCAACCAGTGATTTCGACTGGGGTGGTCTTAATTTGTTAGGTGATACATTAACAACAAAATTTACAACTGTAGACAATATTAGTGAAAAAGATGAAGAAGAAAGCTTTATTGAAAGAGAAGATAGGAGTTCATTAATAAATGATTCTGGTTTGAAAGAAGCGATGGAAGTTAAACATCAAATTTTATTGAATGCATCTAAAGAAAAGGAAAGAGATCAGATAGGTCGTGGGAGAAAATAATAATTACTAATAAATTGTCGTTTTTTATGTGCGTCTAGATTTTCCCTTCGGACTGTCTGGCGCAGATGATGTAGATGGTGTGGGTGATGCAGGTGATGTGGATGATTTGGAGTGGCGTGGTACATATTCTCCCTTATCTATTTTTCTATTGTTTACCCAAGTATTATATGGTGCTTTTATTCTACCCCATGCGTCATGTGCTTTCCCACCAATCATATCCTCTGCTCTCCTTTCAAGTCCACCTTTTGCAGTTTTCATTCCGGGAAGACTGGCGTAACTATCACCGATCATTTTGTTAATCGGAGATGGTTTGATATTGAAAAGGAATTCGGGGACAATTTGGGGAATTTTGGAGAGTAACATGATACCGGTAAAACCGATTATAAAGCCGACAACTTCGCCGTTGGCAAGCATATTTGGTGCCCAAAAATAACTGTTATCGCCAGCCACAGCTCTAACAAAAATGATTATAACTACGAGAAAAATAAGAGTGGCGGGGAAAACGACCAGATTGGCAATGAGTTGAACAATCCAAGAAGAAAAGTTTATTTTACTTCCAGGGAAAACCCCAAGAGCAATTTCTAGTGGTGCAATAACAATTTTTAAGAGGATATTTATATAGCATTTGGCTAGACCAAAAAATAATTTAACAAGTTGTATAAAAATAATTAGGTCAAGTAAAAAGAGGCCTAAAAAGGCACCAATACCACTAGATGTCATTTTGGAGAATAAACCGCCACCGGTAAAAAAACCTATAATAAGTCCTATTATTGCGCCAAGGGATCTAAGTGTACCTTGGCTAGCTTCAGTTAAAAAGTACTTTGAGGTGATCCATTGAACCCCCCAAAAATTAAGATTCATTATTTTGGGGACATCGTAACCGGTTATAGTATTAGCTATGGTATTAGGACCGTCACTATTATCGATTAGAGAGAGAACAATTCCTTGAAAAACATAGCTAAAATCAATTAGTAAACCAACTATGGCATAAGAAAAAGTAACAAGAATTAGAGTGATAATGATTTTTGGAATTATTACTTGGATGCTAATGGTAGCTTGAGGACTAATTTTTACTCGAAGCATGATCATTATGCCAAGAATAATAAAAAAGAGAGAAATAAGGGTATAAACAGCATTTCTTAGGGTTTTCCAAAGTGACATAATACCGTTATTGTTGGCATTAAGAGTATCAAACCCAAAACCGTTGGCTGCGTAAGTAGGCTTGCCGAGAAAATTATCTATAGTGTGGGCAATGTATTGAACGCCAGAAATTGGTGGCTGGTAAAGAGTAGCGATGGAATTATTGGTAAATCCAAGTAAGCCTCCTGGAACCCAGTTACCACTAGCAAGGTCTCCTTGCGTAACATCACCAATAATGCCGTTATTTAAAGAAAAAGCAGTGTTTATTATTTGTTCGTTGTTCCAAGTTTCTAGATTAAAACTTTCCCTGATGGCTTCTTGTTTGCCTAGAAGTGCTTCATTAAACTCGGTTTGATCGGAATTAATTTCAAGATCACCGTATCCTACATTTTGAGCAAAAATGTTTTTGGTTATAAAAATAGATCCAGAAATTATGGCAAAAACTAAAATAAATTTTGCTAGAGGGTTTAGACGGGGGAATAGTCGAGTGTCACGACGATTGAGATGGTTAAAAAATCGTTTCAATTTCATTTATATATAAAATTCTAACAAAAAATAAAAGGTATAACAATCTTAGTATTTTAATTTAAATTAATTTGGTGTGAGAGTTTGGTTGTTTGGGTTGGAGGGTTGGCCCTTAAAATCATCTTCATCGGTATACTCTGGAATAAAAACTGGTTCATTTGGGTCAAGATTTTGATAACAACCATAGTAGGTTTTTTGGGAATTGGTTTCTGGAGCAACTGCACGACCAACGTTTTCAAATTTTCTGCCATCAAAGAAGGGAGGGCTGGTTTGTACTTCACAAAGTTCACTATAAATGTTGCCATCGATAATATTGTAGTTTTCGTCAACCAAAAATTGGTTTTCGGTAGAATCTACGGCGCTAGTCGAATTAGTAGTTAATCCTTTGCTTAGGGCAATTTTGTTGTCATGTAAAGAAACACAGCGAAAAACTTGTTGGCCAGCATTTTTGAAATCAATAGTGAATGGGGTATAACCCGTGGCATGGTTTTGGAGTAAAATTGAAATGGTCTTTTTTTCTCTCTCAAATTGTTGTTTATCTCTGGAATCGAAAAGATTGTTACGACAGGGAATGATTAGTGACCTCCAGGCTTCGACATGCCAGCCGTTGAATATTTCGGCAATACCATATAAATAGTTGTCGACCGACATAGTGACGGCATAGGTACAGCTTCCGTTCCATTTATCTTTTAGCTCGTTCCAAACTTCTTTTGGATTATTAATATTGGAGGTGAGATTAATTCCTTTATTTTGCATGTCTTCAGCCCAAAGTTTTTGTTCACTTTCTGATTTATTGTCGAATTCGGCTTCGGTTCCAGGCCAATTATCTTGACAATTGTAGTTTGGATCTTCGGGTTGTTGCCAATCTACACTGCTTTTTGCTTGGGCGATGTTAATAATTTCGTATTTAATTTCACTGTCGTATGAATTGGCTAGTTTAATACAATTTTGATATTTTTCTTTACTGTTTGCTGGAGTATCTATATTGTTTCCGTCACCATTGTGTTCCCAGTGATCAAGAAGGTAAATTTTTACTTGATAGTATTGGGTGCTAAAATTGGGAATTTTATAGATAGACTTATCTTCGCCAAAATAACTTTTAAGAATTTTTTGGTGACTGTAGCCAAGCATGGCCATGCCGAAAGCACCGTATTGGCTATAACCTTCAGTAAATGTTTCCTTTTCGAGTCTTTTGGCATCACAGTAAGCGTCATTGAGTTTATATTCTTTTGCCAAATCAGTAGAGTCTTTGGGAAGGCTGGATTTTTGCCATTTTTTGGAGATAATCCAGTTTTTCCAAGATTCGCGTAGATATTCGCGATTTTTGTCTTTATCTTTTGGATTGCCTTCGTTGTTAGTATCATTGGAAACGCAGGGAATATAGCCATGACCTGATTTGGGTATTACCCCCAATGTTCCATATTTGTCTTGTTTGTCATTATCTGCCCCTACTGCAAGAGCTTCTGATGATGTTTTATTATCGGTGGGAGCGTCTTGACCTTGCCCTTTTTTTGCTATGGAATAACGTAAGATATTGTTAAGCTGGTTACTAACTCCGGTCGCGGCATCTTTGGCTCCCGCAAAATAGCCTTTAGGAACATCTTGGTAATTTGTATAAAGATTTTGATAACAAATATCAGGATTGGAGAGTTCCTTTTCACAGTTAAGTGGACTTATGTTGTTAAGCTCTTCGTCGTCATATTCAATTGCTACACGATTGTTACGTTTGTAGAGAATTTTTTCATCACGTTTTTTATGAAAACAGATTATGTCATTAATACTAATATCTTGGGGGCAGTTGGTTTTGTCGTCGATGGGAAGAGCTTCGTTTTTTTTGTTTTTTCCAAACAAATCAGTAGTAAGAATTTCATAAAACCAGACTCCTCTTTGGTATCTTTTTAGGGCTTCAGGGGTAATCCTGTTGGCTACATCTTGGTTTTCAGCGGTATAATCGGTGTGTGAGTCTTTTTGGTCTAAAACAGAAGGGTTGGCATTGTTGGTTATATGAGAAATGTTTTCTCCAAAAATACGTTCAAAAACTCTGGTTATCCAAACCCAAATAGTTTCTCCGCCTTCTTGATTATCAGTTGCAAAAATAGTAGTGGGTAGACTAATGAAAAAAGAGAGAAAAATAAGAAAAACAAGTAACTTTTTTTTCATTATTGAGCGTCGGGGATAGTAAAATCGGTAACATTGACCCCAGTGAATTCTTTGATAAACAATAAAATTAACCAAGAGACAAGAACACCGATTATACCGATAAAAGACATTGTAATAGTGTGGCTGGCAGCAGCAGCTTTTTTGGGATCACCACCTGAAGTGATATATTTAAAACCGCCAACCAGAAACATGGCAAAAAAAGTAAGACCGGCAAGGGGAACAATAACTTGGAGAATATTTTGGAAAAGACATTCGAAACCTTGGATGGTGGCGACGTCTTTATTTTCACCAGCAACACATTTTCCATCTAGCATTTCTTTCCACTGTTCTGCGAAAACAGGGGAGGGAGAGAAAAAATTAGTTAAGTGGTTCATAAATTAATTATACAGGAGAAATTGCTCTTAAAAAATAGAACTTGAAACTATTCTTGATAAAAAGGCTGGATAATTAGATTCGTAAAGTCAAATCCAAAAACAGTGCTAATAAGTCGCATGAGAGCCCAAGCGATAAAAACTATAGTTAGACCAATTAGGCCATGGGTAATAGAGGTCCGTGCGGCTGCTAGTTTTTTTTCGTCACCACTGGAGGTAATCCACTTGATACCACCAAAAAGAAGAATAAAAAAGAAAGTGATAGAAGCAATGATATAAATAATATTTACCGCGGTGGAAATCATGCTTCCCGAAGTGATTGTTCCGAGCCCCGAAAAATTCCCTGGGGCATTAAGATCAATTATGTCGTCGGAGGTTGAGTTGTTAGGAGAAGAACTACCACCAGTACTATTTGGGTCAGATTCCGGGGTACATTCTCTTTTTCCGCTTTCACACCCATTAGGGCAATTTGTTTTTTGCCAAGTTCCATCATCTCTACAAGTACGGAGTTCGCTTGCGGAGGAGTAACAAAATGAAAAACCGACATCATAATTGGATTTTCCATCGGTAGTACACATGTTTTTACAGGTCCATTTGCTTCCGTTTCGGGAACAAGATTCAGCACTTCCATAATTTGTGTCACTACATTGGCATACTTCGACCCCTTTAACCGGAGAGATAAAAATTAGGGTGAAAATAAAAATTGTTAAAAAAACTGTTAAAAAATTTTTTATTATTATTAATTTCATTTTAGTAAGTCAAGAGTATTAAAGACTGGTTTATAACTGAATTATACTAGAATTAATAAAAATAAAAATTGTTAAATTATTGATAGTGAATAAATTAATACAAATTAACAAAATCCCTCTTCAAAACAAAAGAGGGGTTTTAGATTTCTAGTTTTTAAATTATTTATTAGATTTTTGGAGGTACTAAAGCAGGAACTGCAAGCTGAAAAAAATCAACTTGGAAAACGGCGCCAAGAAGTCTCATTATCGCCCAAGCGGCAAAGACAATGGCTAAACCAACCATGCCACTAGTTATAGAAGCACGAGCAGCAGCGACTTTTTTCTCGTCTCCACCAGAGGTTATCCACTTGATACCACCTCCAACTAGGACAAAAAAGAAAATTAGTGAAGTAATAATAAAAACTATGGACATTAACCAGCCCAATATTTGACCGAATGTCAGACCGGCGATGCCTGAAAATGCACTACCTTCAGGTAACTCCGTTTTTAGTTCGGTAGCTAGATCTGTTGCCGCATAAGCTGGAATAGCAAATGAAGCAAGGTATGATTTATTTTTTATTTTTCCAATCATTTTTTGTTTATAATTAATAATTAACTAATATTAACAGTAATCTTTATGGTTTGTAAAGTGGCTTGTAAGTTTTTTAATATTATTTTTTAATTAAATTAGACAGGGTTGGTGGGGTTGGGGTTTAAAAAACTGGGTATATTGAGTTGAAGGATATTGATACCAAAAAGTAATTCAATAACTTTTAGAATTACCCAGGAACTAAAAATAATAATTAAACCGACAAGCCCGTGGGTTATTTGGCCGCGGGCAGTAGTAAGTTTTTTTTCGTCACCAGATGAAACGATCCATCGGTAACCTCCAGTAAGAAGAATTAAAAAGAAAACGATAGTAGTAATAGTGAGAGCAAGGCTAATAGTTCCGGATATAAAATTTTTTGGGGTAATTGTTGTAAGATTTTTAAAATCACCACCCACACCAAGCTGGAGTTTGTCAGTAGTAGTGTTGGCCTCTCCCTCATCGGCATAAATAACTGGAGGGAAAGGAATGATCGCATATATTATTTTATTTTTAATTGAATTGAAATTAATCATAGTGAATATTATAATAAGTTTGGCCAAGCGATTTCTAAAGTTTCTAGGCCATTAATTCCAAAAACAATACCGATGAATTTTAATATTACAAAAATAGAAAAGACAACGACAACACCGACTACTGAATAAGTGAGTGATTTTTGGGCTTCTTCCCATTTTTTGGGATCGCCTTGAGAAGAAATCATATGGTAAGCAGACATAACAACGTGCCAAATAAAATAAATGACTCCGACCATAATAAAAAGAGTCACAATGGTTTGGATGACATTATTGGTGTAAACGATGGGTGAATTGGCGATTTTATTTTTTGCTGAATCAGTATCGCATCCTGGTTCGAGAATGGGGTTGCAGACAGCGTAAATTGATTTTATTAGTTGCATATTATTGTTCTAATTGTGGTGATAAATTTTCAAAAATTTTTTCTAAATTGAAGATATTTTCAATACCAAAAAGATTGGCGAGAAGGGCAGTAATGCCGAAAGCGATAACAACTATGGTAATACCCAAAATTCCATCGGTAAGTCGTTTGCGGGCGGATTCAATTTTCTTTTCATCACCTTGGGCGGATAAAAATGAATAACCAGCAAAAATAACTTGGAGAACAAAAAAGATAAAAGCAACAAGGGTTAGAACACCTATGACTGTGGAAATAATTTTGTCAAGTTCAGTAACTCCATAGTCATCCCCTGTCACATTAATTCCGACTCTACTTTCTAATTTTATCGCTAATAGATTAGATTTCATAATTTATTCGTAAACAGGTGTGATAACAGGATCAAGAATGTTGTTCATACCAACTAGTCTGCCAATAACTGCGGTAAGAACAAAGGCACTGGAAACGATAACTAAACCAATAATACTTTGGTAAATTTTGGCCCAAGCGGCTTCAGTTTTTTTTGGGTCACCGCTGGCAGATATATAAGCAAAACCAGCTAGAAGAATTTGAATTACAAAGAAGACGCCAGCGACAACCCCAACGAGACTAAATAACCGATTTAATAAAATAAATATTCCACCTCCTTGATCACCTTCTATATAGGCCTCGTCAATAAGCGGAGTTAAGACTTCTGGGGGGGTAATTTCTCCAAATATTGATAACATATGTTGATTATAACTGAGTATCTTATGGCAATAAAGGGTTTAATATTCGCAAACCAGTGACGGTTTGGATTATTTGAATAATAAAATAGGCACAAAAAACAACTAAAAAACCAATAACTGCACTAGTAATGGTTTTTTTTGATTGTTCGGCTTTTTTACTGTCACCTGAACCAGCACTAGCAATCATATTGAAACCACCAAAAAGAACAAGACCAAGAAGGATAATACCAGCGACAACAATTGCGTTGGTAAGAAGTGAACTAATAAGAGGGGAAATGCTGGTATATTTGTCAATGGTATTATTGCTATTACCTCCAAGTGGTAATTTACCAATGTCAACAGCAATTAACAAACGTTTGTTCATTGAAGAAATTATATCTAAACTTGATTAAAAAAGCGAATAAGAAAAATAGGGAGTTGATTTGTTAAAAATAGTGTTATAATACGCCACTTTATTTAGTTGATTAGATAACTAGTTATTTAGTTTATTAGTATAATAGTTGTATGAAAAAAACTGCCCCATTAATAATAGTATTTGGTATTTGGTATTTAGTATTTAGTATAAGACCAATTGAGGCGATAACAAAAACTACTACACCTATCGTGGAGATCACTCCAGTAGCGACAGTAACAGCAACGGTGATACCCGAACCGACTATAGTAGTCAATAATATTACGGAACCTCAAGGGAAAGAAATTGAAATTAAAGAAGTAAAATGGAATGGATTTAATACTTTTAAGGTAGCTATAAATTGGGCAGTAAAACACGGAGTGTCGACGAATACTTTAGTGTTATTGTTCTTGTTGCCTTTGGTGGCAACACTAGTTTCGTTTTTGCATTATGTGGTGGGACTGTCAGGATATGGAATATTTATGCCAACAATGATTGCAATTGCTTTTTTGGCAACTGGAATTTTTGGAGGATTGATATTATTTAGTTTGATTTTAGTAATATCTTTGGTTAGCAATATGGTGTTGCGCAAGTTTAAGCTTCATTTTTGGCCAGCTAGATCAATTAGTTTGATGTTTATTTCGATTGGTACTTTTGTATTGATGATGTTGTCTTCTTTTGTTAATTCGATTGATATTAGTAAAATTTCGATTTTTCCAATATTGTTTATGATTTTGTTGACTGAGGAATTTAGTCGAACTCAATTGGCGAAAAGTAAAAAAGAAGCGAAGAAATTAACAATTGGGACGGTGGTATTGGCAATTACTGGAGCAGGGGTAATGAATTTTTCGCTAGTTCAAGAAACAGTGTTGAAATATCCTGATGCAATGATAGTAATAGTACTAGTAATTAATTTATTGGTGGGGAATTATACTGGGATTAGATGGTCAGAGATTGGGAGATTTAAGAAAGGAATAAGAAATAAAAACTAGATTTAAGGTTTAAGAAATTAGATTTAAGAATAATTATGTTAAATTTAAAAAAATATCGAAGGTTTTTGACCAAAAATGAGCGGAATAAGGTTTATTTGAGGAAAAACACAGCCAAGGGTAGAACAATTGCTGATAGTAAATATAGAACAAAGAAATTGTTGGCCAAAAAGGGTGTGGGGGTACCGGCTTTGATAGCTAGGTTTAAAAATGAGACAGATTTGATAAATTTTAGATGGGAAAATTTGGAAGGTAATTTTGTGATTAAACCAGAATCGGGTTATGGTGGTGAGGGAATTATTATTGTTCGGAAAAGAGGAAAATGGGCGGGAGAATGGCAAAAAATGAATGGAGAAAAAATTACTACCCAGGATTTACAACTTCATTGTCAGGAAATATTGGCTGGTAAATATAGTTTACATTCGATGAAGGATACAGTATTGGTAGAAGAGAGAATTAAAATTCATCCTTTGTTTTTGGCGCTTACACGATCGGGAACACCAGATATCCGGGTGATTGTTTATAATAAAGTACCAGTGATGGCAATGTTTAGAATTCCAACTGAAAAATCGGGAGGTAAGGCAAATTTACACCAGGGAGCAATTGGGTTGGGAGTGGATTTGGCTACCGGAATTACCACTTTTGGAGTGGAAAAAGGAGTGCCGATTTACCGAATATATGATTTTAATAAAAAGAAAAAACGAAAAGTGAATGGAATAAAGATTCCTTTTTGGAGAGAGATATTGGAAACTGCGGTAAAGTGTCAATTGGCAATACCAAGTCTCGGGTTTATGGGGGTGGATGTAGTACTAGACAAGGAAAAAGGACCAGAAGTGTTGGAGGTAAATGCTCGGCCTGGTCTGTCAATCCAACTTTGCAATATGGCTGGGCTAAAAGGTCGGATAGAAAAAGTGGATGAAATTGAAGTAAGAAATGTGGACCATGCGATTACTTTGGCAAAGTATCTTTTTGGAGAAAAGTTTTTTGTAAAAATTGAAGAAAAAGAGAAAAATAGAACAATTGATTCGGTGGAGACGATAAGGGTGAAAATCCCTAAAGGTTTTGATCTAAAAGATGAGAATATAAAAATTATTAAAAAAGGGAAACACCGGATGGTAGAAGTGGAGGCAAAAATTGATACTGGAGCCTTGAGAAGTTCGATAGATGAAAGTTTGGCTAAACAATTGGGATTGTTGGTTGAGGATAAAATATTGTATTATCGTCACTATCGATCGGCTTTGGCTAAGTCGCATGAAAGACCGGTAATTGGGATAAATTTTTGGTTAAAAGGGAAGAAAATTTCAACAACGGTTAATGTGGCTAGTAGAGAAGGGTTGACGGCTAGATTTTTGATTGGAAGGAGAGATTTAGATGGGTTTTTAATAAAGGCAAAAGGAAATGAGAAGAAATAAAATAGAATGTTTAAATTTTTTACTTGATAATGATTTTTTATTATTTTCTTTGAAAAATTCTCGTTACGAATTTTTTCACTGGAAAATGAGTCTGCGTAGCAGGCTCAAAAACGTTCAAAAACTGTAACTTCGAATTTTTATTTATATAATTATTAAAATTTATGAAAAACAAAATTGCAATTTTTTATGGAGGGAAACTGAGTGATAAGATTGAGGAATTTGTAGGGGCGGGGGAGAAAATGGGGGTGAAGGTGGACGCGATTAGTTATGGTGAAATTTATATGAATTCTCAGGAAAAAAGTAATGGGAAAATGATGATCAAATTTAAATCTGGTAAAAAATTGGAAGATTATGGGGTAATTTATTTTAAATTTGTGAAACATTATCGGGAAGAAGCATCGTTAATAATGGATTGTATTGATGATGATGTGAAAGTGATTGATTCGGTATTAAGACGTGGTCGACCAAGTGATTTTTGTAAAATTCACCAGATGAAGGCAATGATAGATGCTGGTTTGAATGTGCCAAGATTAGTGATGGGAAGGTTAAAATATTTAAGATATGAAGCGATAAAACAATTTGAATATCCATTGGTATTAAAAGGAAGCCAAGGAGACAGGCGATCTCAGGTGTTTAAATTTTTTAATGATGAGAGTTGGGATAAAGGCTGGGATGTGTTTTGTGAAAGGGAAATTAACGAAGGACAAAGGTATATGCTTCAAGAATATATAGTGAATACTGAAGATTATCGGGTAATGGTATTAGGGGATAGTGTTTTGGGGGTAATGAAGAGAGCGACTGGGGAAAACCCGCTTCTTAAAAATGTATTTACTAAGGCTGAATTGCCAGATTATGTATTAGAAAAGGCAATAGCTGCAGCTAAGGCGTGTGAAATTGAAGTGGCAGGAGTGGATGTAGTATTTAAAGAAGGAGTGAAGGATCCTTATTTTTGGGAAGTAAATCGAGCTCCAAATTATGATAGATTTGTGGAAGTGACGGGGATTAATGTGGC
>CAZCYK010000003.1:0-19015 GCA_964502975.1 uncultured Gammaproteobacteria bacterium
TAATTAGTTTGTTATAATAGGTTACATGCGTATCCAACTATACGATCGTGGGAGTCCTCAAGGCAAAAAAATGTTTGCCGATTTACAAAAGCTTTGTAAACGTCTCCAAATTGAGTACGACCCAGAATATATCCAAGATATGACTCGAGTTTATGGTATGGGGATTCAGGGTAAATCAGTTTTGTTAATCGATGGGGAAGTTGTTTTTGTCGACCGTTACCCCAACCCTCAAGAACTCGAAACCATCATTTCTGAATACCTATAAATGACTTCTCCCTTTTTTAAGGGGAGATGTCCCGATTTATCGGGACAGAGAGGTTTATATCTCAAACAATTTTCTCGCATTCCCATCCACTATTTTTTCTGTCTCCTCAAAACTCATTTCCCAGATCTCTGCCACTTTTTGATAAATATATTTCACATACGCCGGTATATTTTCTTGACCCCTAAAAGGCAAGGGAGTCAAATAAGGACAATCGGTCTCCAAAATCAATCTATCTTTTGGTATATTTTTTACCACGGTCACCAATCCATCTTCGTAAGTTAAATTTCCATCAATTCCAAAATACCAGTTTTTTCCCAACTCTAAAACATTTTTTATTCTTTTTATTCCTCCGGCATAACAATGAAACACCCCCGAAATATTTTTATATTCTTTTAAAATTTCTATCACTTCGTCAACTGCTTTTCTGGCATGGATAATTAATGGTAATTTATATTTTTGAGCCAACTCAATTTGATTACGAAAACATTTTTCTTGCCTGGCCGCCAAGACTGCGAAGCTGTCGGCGGCTTTGTCTGATAATTCCGAGTAGTCCAGTCCACATTCTCCAACAGCCACCACCTTTTTAGTCATTAATTTTTCTAAATCTTCTATCTTTTCAATAGGGGACTGAGGGTGAATTCCTATCGCTGGATATAAGAAATCATATTTTTTAGCCAATTCTAAGTTATTTTTAGAAGTTTCTAAATCTGCCGCCGCCAAAATTATTTTGTCCACCTCTCCCCTTGTGTCGCACAATATTTGTTCCAAATGAGCATGTGTGTCAATCATTATTTTATCCTTGGAAATAACGGTGTTTCAAGTGTTTTTACTCCATTTTCAAAACAGTTTTCAATTTTTTGAGCCACTTCCGGCATAATTGGTTTTAGATGGAGAGCTGCCGACAAGAGGTTGTTGATACAGTAATTTAGTACCTCAATTCGTACAGGATTGTCTTTATCCAGCTTCCAAGGAGCGACTTCATTCAATTTTGCATTTGAACTGTCAATATATTTTTCAAAAATTAAGCCAATTGCTTCGTCAAATCGACAATTATCAATAAGTTCGACATATTTCTCAGCTAAATTCCCTTTCTTGTGAAAGAAGGGGTTAGGGGAAGATTGTCCTTCCCCCAATTTCGCCACCCTTGACACCAAGTTCCCCAAATTATTGGCCAAATCAGCATTATATTTTTCTTTAAAACGAGCCATCCCAACATCACTATCATTTTCAGTCGGAAACGACCTGGTAATCAAATATCTAGTTCCGTCAACCCCAAACAGATCAATTAATTGTTGAGGTGAAATCACATTGCCTAAAGATTTTGACATTTTTTGTCCATCAACCATATAAAAACTATGAGTATAAGTTTTTACAGGTAACTCTAAATCAGCCGACAATAGCATTGCTTGCCAAATAACCGTATGAAACCACAAAATTTCCTTTCCTAATAAATGGATGTTTGCTGGCCAAAATTCTTTTTTGTTTTCGACAAATTGGGTAGCACTATAGTAATTAATCAAAGCATCAAACCAAACATAAACTGTTTGGGTTTTGTCCCAAGGGGTGGCAATTCCCCACTCGACATTTTCTCGAGACAGTGAGATATCCCTAACCCCAGCCTTAAGTTTTGCCAAAACTTCCGATTTTTTACCTTTAGGGAAAATATAATTAGTCTTTGGGTCTTCAATTAATTCAATAATTTTAGGGATATATTTGCTAAGTTTAAAAAACCAGTTTTCTTCACTTTTCCAAACTGTTTTATCGGCCGGATGAAGAGGGCAATGATTATCTACTAGTTCTGAATCGGTGATAAATTTTTCACATCCAATGCAGTACCAGCCTTCGTATTTTGCTTTGTAAACATCTCCTTTGTCGTATATTACTTGTAGCAATTTTTGGACTATTTTCTCATGATCTTTATTGGTAGTTCTAATAAAGTAGTCATAACTAATATTTAATTGCTTCCAAGCTTCTTCAAATCGAGGAGATATTTTGTCACAATAATCTTTTGGGGACAAATTTTCGTGATTTGCCGATTCTGCCACTTTTTGTCCGTGTTCATCTGTCCCAGTCAAAAAATAAACGTGCTGGTCTAGTTGTCGGTGGGTCCGGGCAATAATATCGGCCGCTATAGTTGTACAAGTATGCCCGATATGGGGAACATCATTGATGTAATAGATTGGTGTCGTTATAAAAAAATTTTTCATAATATTTCTAATTAAATATATCAAAAAAAAAGAGCATCTTTTGGATACTCTTGTTTTATCCCCTGTTTTAAATTTTGTTAAAACAGGTGTTTTTACATTTTTTTGGTAGTTTTTGATTTGGCTTTCGATTTGGCCTTAACATTCTTTTTTGTGGTTTTCTTGGTTTTTACTTGAGCTTTGATATCTTCTTTATTTTTTAATTGTTTAACAAATTTAGCTTTTAAACGAGATCCTTTATTAAAATGATAAAGACCCGATTTTACGGCTTTATCAACCATTGAATAGGCTTCTTTTAAACCTTCATCGGTTGGTTTGGTCAAAAAATTTTTAATAGTCAATTTGACCTTATTTTTGAACAATACATTTTCCTTGTAATTTTTCAAGGACTTTCTTAGTGATTTTTTTGCAGATAAACTTATTGGCATGAGAGATATTTTATCTTATATACCTATCATTTACAAGATTCTATAATATCGATATGAAGATTCTTCAAAAGTTACAATCATTAATTCAAAAAAAACAATCGACTATTTTGTCAGCCTCTTTGGTATTGGCCGTAACTTTTGGGATTTCTGCTGTATTGGGTTTTTTAAGAAGTCGTTTTTTATACGCTACCTTTTATAAATGTTGCACAGCTCAACTTGACGTCTACAATGCCGCCTTTCGTCTCCCTGATTTAATTTTTAAACTTTTAGTGACCGGAGCATTGTCTGCTTCTTTTATCCCTGTTTTTTCTAGTTATCTACATAAAAGTGAAAAAAAAGCGTATGAAATTGCCAGTAGTGTTATCAACATTCTTTTGATTATCTTTTTTATTGTTGCTGTTGTTGTTTTGATTTTTGCCCGCCCTCTAACCGCCCTCATAGCCAGTGGTTTTTCCCCAGAACAGCTTACCCTAATGACCAATCTCACTAGAATTCTGCTTTTGGCTCAAATTTTCTTTCTCTTAAGCAATTTTATTTCCGCTATTTTACAGGTAAACCAAGTTTTTATCGTTCCCTCATTAGCCCCCATTGTTTACAACTTATTTATAATTTTGAGTATTTTTACTTTAGCTCCCATTTTTGGTATTTATGGAGTTGTCTATGGTGCCGTCATTGGAGCTTTTTTTCATTTAGCCATCCAGATACCTTCATTAAAACGTCAAGGTTTCAAATACAGCTTTATTATTAACACTAAAATTAATGGAGTCAGGGAAATTTTCCGTCTAATGGTCCCCAGAAGCTTATCCCTTGGTTTAGGCGAGATAGAAAACACTGTTACATTATTTTTTGCCAGTACTCTTCCATCAGGATCCATTTCTCTATTAAATTTAGCTCTACAGTTTATGTATTTACCTAGCCGTATTTTTGGTACCACCATTGGACAAGCTTCCCTACCTATGCTTTCAAAAAACGTAGCCAGAAACGAACTGGACACCTTCCGGAAGACAGTCAATCGGATTATGATCCAAAGTTTATTTATAGCTCTGCCAGTAACTGTTTTAATATTAGTTCAACGCGTATCCATTGTCCGTCTTTTGTTTGGTTCTCAGCAATTTCCCTGGTCAGCTACTCTAACCACAGCCAAAATTTTGGCATTTTTAACTCCCGCTATTGTGTGCCAAGCCATCATTCAAATTCTAATTCGTTCTTTTTATGCCCTCCACAACACCAAAATCCCTTTCAAGGTATCTTTTGTGTCTCTGATTTTTAATGTTGTTAGTAGTTTTTATTTTATAAACTTTACTAGTTTTGGGGTACTTGGTTTAGCCCTAAGTTCAAGTATTACTAATGTTGTTCAACTAACCGGTCTATTATACTTTTTTGTAAAAATTGTTGATGGGATTGATTGGTCAACTACAATCAAAAAAATTTATAAAATTACCATAGCTTCATTTCTGACCGGTTTTTTTACTTGGGTTAGTATGAAGTTTCTAGATTTATTTGTGTTCAACACCACTAAAACTATTGCTTTGGCAATCGTGTTCTCAGTTTCTAGTGTTTTTGGTATTATTGTCTACTTTTTTATCACAAAGTATTTAAAGATCGAAGAATTTCAGGATTATAAAAAATATTTTCAAAAAATTAAGGGTTTTCTTTTCACAAAATAGTCGTATATACTGATTATATGGCTATTAAAAAAGAGCTATCTCTTTTACCTGATGCAGAAAATCCAAACTCACTTTCTGCTAGGGCACTAAAATGGTTGACTACTGTCGGTCGATGGGTAATTGTTCTAACTGAGTTAGTGGTAATTGTTGCTTTTGTTTCACGTTTTTGGCTTGATCGAAAAAATTCTGACCTTTCTGAAGTAATTCGTCAGCGACAGGCAATTTTGGCTAGCACCAGTGGGTTTGAAGAAGAGTTCAAGTCGTTTCAAAAAAGACTTGTTTATATCAGAAATTTTTACGAAAACCAACCAGCCTATGACGAAAAAGTCGATATCTTAGTCAAAAGCACCCCAAGCGATCTTACTTATAAAAGTATTTCCATACGACAAGACAAAAAAAACAGTGATATTACAATCAGTTCTTCACTAATTGCCTTCAATGAAAAATCTGTTGTTGATTTTATAAAAAATCTAAAATTAAATCCAAAAATAGACTCAGTAAGTATTAATAACATTGAAAAAAAGGCCAATGAGAACAACTATTCTATATCAGTATCAGTTGTATTTAAAAATAAACAAAAAGAATTATGATAGAAAAAACTAGTTGGTTTCAGTTACAACCATTATATAAACACCTACGTCAACAGGCCGAAAACAAAAAGTCTTATAAGTACTTGGAGATTGGGGCTACTTTTTCTTTGATTGCTATTTTTTTGTTTGCCGCCATTACCCCAACAGCTACCGCAATTTCTAAATTAGTTGGAGAAATCAAATCTAAGCAGGTTTTAGAAAAAAAACTAAAATCCAAAATCAATAGTATTATTTTAGCTCAAGACAATTATTCCCTGATGCAAGAAAATTCTCGGTATCAGGTATTAGAATCTAGTTTTCCTTCTCGGCCTAGATATTATCAATCAGCCCTAACTTTTTCTTCAAGTTCTCAAAACTCCAACACTACCTTAAGTCAACTTTCATTTGACACTCAAAAAACTGATTCAACCAATAATAATCCAGATGATTCAAAAAAATTATTTGGGGTCAATGTCTCAGCTCAAGGAGAGTATCGGTCTTCTTTGGAATTTGTGAACAAGATACTTAATAACCGACGCCTGACAGATATTGAATCAATAAGTATGGGTCAGATAGATCAAGAAAAAACATCCTCCGCCAGCTCGACCTTTATTAATATTAATTTATCCACAAGTTTATTTTATTTGCCAACTATCCCAAATGAACAAAAGTAAAATTTCTCTTTATTTTATTTTTATTGCTTTTTTTACATTTCTGTCGATCTTTATAACAATAGTTCAAGCCAGTTACAATAATCTAACCGACCCTACAAAACAAGTTGAATCTGATAAATTCCTTGACCCTTTAAACCCAGTATTAGATTCAGAGATTATTCAAGAAATTAAAAAACGACAAGAACCCAATGAAAGCAATGAATTGATGATTAATAATATTGAAACAAATACGACTACCCCCAATCCAGATGACAATATTCAACCTATTTCTACAACTGAAGAAAATATTTAATATATGAACCGAGAAAAACGTATCCCAACTGTTTTGGGAATAATTCTACTTGTGGGTACTATTTATCTAACCACTAGGTTAGTTGGTAGTTCTCAAAGTTCTTTTATCAAGGCAAGTCAAAGTTGTGACCCAATTAATCCTCAAATAACCAACAAAACCGATAGATCTGCCACTATTTCCTTTACTACTTCAGACGATTGTCTAAGTAGTCTTAATATTGATAACTACACTTACCAAAATTCTAAAGAAAAAGGGAAAATTCATTATTTTGAAGCTGATAAGCTTGAAGCCAACAAAAATTATGAATTTGTAATTATAGTTGACGGAAAAAGATTTAAATCGAACAATTATATTTTTGAAACAGCCCAAAAACCGACCAAAGATATTCCTGTTTCCAATTTAGCTTGGGGAAGAGTGTTTACTCCAGATAATAGTCCCGCCACTGAAGCTATCGTTTATTTGAATATTCCTGGAGCTTCACCGCTATCTGCTCTAGTAACTTCTTCAGGTCATTGGAATGTATCCTTGGCTGTAAGTTATAACGAAGGTTTGTCAGATTGGTTTTCAATAACTAATAATATTGAGGAAGAAATAATTGTGATTGCTCCAAACTATCCATCAACCCAAATTGTTAGTAATACTTCTAGAAACAATCCAGTTCCAGACATAATTTTGGGTCAAAATAACTTTTCGTCACCCCAAGCTATAGTCGAGACAGTCCTTCCTCAGGAAAGCTTAATTGACACTGATATTAATTTAATTTCAGACAAACCTCTAGATATTATCAATCCTAAAACCAACGAAACATTAAACAGCCTTAAGCCAGATTTTTTTGGCACGGCATCACCAAACAGTAAACTGAAAATAAAAGTCGAATCTCCTGTGACTATTGATGACGAAATTAACGTTGATTCCACTGGCGAGTGGAATTGGTCTCCACCCAAAAATCTTACTCCAGGAGAACACACCATAACTGTAACCGACGACAAAAATAACCTAATTACCAGAAAATTTATAGTAATGGCAGCCGAATCATCTCAGCCAGTATTTAGTGCCTCTGAATCTGCCCAAATAGTTACCCCTACCCTCACTCCTACCACGACTCCCGCCGTTCTTACTATTACTCCTGTTCCCACTAAAAAAATCACTCCCACCAATATACCCGCCACTCTTCCTAGTACTGCTTCAGGAATTCCCCAATCAGGGACAACTTTCCCGACATTTATTATTTTAATTTTATCTTTAATTTCTTTTTATTTCGGTTTTGTATATTACAAAAAGTCCTAATTTGGTAAGATATATCTATGGGGTTAGCAAATAAAAATATAACGGCAATTTTTGAGGCAATTCGACCGATTCAGTGGATTAAAAATTTAAGCCTTTTTGCTGCTGTTATCTTAAATGGGCAATTATTAAATTTTCCAATCTTCTTTAAAAGTATTTTAGGGTTTATCGTTTTTTGTCTTTTGTCTTCATCTTCATATTTAATAAACGACTTGGTCGATGTCGAAAAAGACCGCCTCCATCCATTTAAGAAAAACCGCCCAATAGCTAGAGGTGATTTATCAGAAACTAGTGCCATATTTATAGCATTTGTTTTATTATTCTTAGGTCTGTTTATTTCAGTTTTTATTAATTTTGGTTTCTTTTGGATTTCGCTAATATTTATTCTCTTACAATATACTTATTCTTTTTTCCTCAAGAAAAAAGCAGTTATCGACATAATTGGTATTTCCTTCTTTTTTATTATTAGAGCCTATGCTGGAGAATTGGCCACTGGGTATCATCTTCCAGTCTGGATAATGCTGGCTGTTATTTTCCTTTCATTGTTTCTTGCCAGCGGAAAGCGTAGAAGTGAATTGGGCGGGAGTGGAACCAAAACCAGAAGTTCACTTCATGGTTACAGTAATAACTTGCTTGATTTTTATACAAATATGTTTGCTGTCTGCACCCTAGTTACTTATGCTTTATTTACCTTTTTTGAAGAACCTTTAACCTTCGATGGTTTAATTCATAATTTTTTACTTGAAAATTTTCCCAAAGCATTGGGTCGTAAGTGGTATATGACAACTTTATTACCAGTTATTTTTGGCATTATGCGCTACGGTCAGGTCATTTATGAGATGCAAGAAGGAGAGCGACCAGAAAAGGTGGTGGCAACCGACATTCCCTTAATTTTGGCGGTATTTTCTTGGGGATTGGTAATGATTACTATCATTTATGTCATTTAACAAAAAACTGATTTTTGTTTTTCTCTTTGGCTTGACGATTTTTACCAGATTTATAAAACTAGATTGGGGAGACGGTTTCTTTTTTAATCCTGATGAGAATAATATGGCAAATTCAGTTTTGCAAATGAGTAAGCAAAATCTAGACCCAAAATTTTATGCTTATAGTCAGTTTCCCTTATATTTAACTTTTTTTACCACCCCAAAACATGATTTTAAAAACATTGTTTTAACTCTTCGTTTCTGGTCAGCCTTTTTTTCTAGTCTTTCTTTATATATTTTTTATTTAATTGGTCAAAAAATTTTTATACAACAAAAATATTCTCTAATTTTTGTTTTGTTTTTAATTTTTACTCCTGGGTTAATTCAACTTTCACATTTTGGGACGACAGAATCGATTCTATTATTTGTTTTCGCTGTCAACATTTTGTTGTCTTTTAAAATCTACGATCACAGAAATTTAAAATATCTGATACTTGCCTCAATTATTTCAGGTATTGGTTTAGCTACAAAAATTTCGTCCCTAATTTTGACTACCCCAGTTTTTTTATGCTTATTATTTTTATCTTTCAAAAAACATATTTTTTGGCGATTTATATGGAGTTCTACTTTGTTTATTTCTCTAACAATCTTGGTTGGAATTATTCTTTCGCCATATAATTTAATCAATTTTTCAGAATTTATTTCCACAATGAAATATGAAGTTGGAGTAGCAACTGGCCAAATCCCTGTTTTTTACACTCGTCAATTTATAGATACCATTCCTTATGTCTTTCAGTTACAAAAAATATTTCCCTACGCTAATGGTATCCTCATTTTTATTTTTGGCTTAATTGGCTTAGGGCTAATTCGTAAATCTAACACTTATCTTTTATTAACACTATTTCCTGCTCTATTTTATTTTATATATCAAGGACAACTCTTTACCAAATGGACTAGATTTATGTCTCCAATATTTTTTGTTTTTCCTCTGCTTGCAATTTTTTTTATTAAAAATATTAAATCTAAAGTATTACTGTATTTAATTATTTTTATCTCAATATTTCCTGGTATCTATTTTATGAAAACCTATTTTAGGTCTGATATCCGTGTTCAGGCAACAGAATGGATTAATCATAATATTAATTTTAATAATAATATATTGTCGGAAACCGGTAATGTCGTTGATTTACCTTTATGGGGTGAAGTTAACCCAACCAATTTTGACTTTTATAATTTAGAAAATAGTATCGATAGTCAAAACAAGCTAAATCAACTAATAGATCAAAGTGAGTATATTTTTATACCTTCTCGACGTGTTTTTAAAAATCAAAATAATTCCAATTTTTCTCAAAACCAAAAGTATTACCAAAACTTGTTTTCAGGAAATTTAAATTTTAATCTAATTAAAACATTTTCTAATAACAACACTTTTTTACTTAATTCTGAAAACTCCGAAGAAACCTGGTCAGTCTTTGATAGTCCAGTCATCAGAATTTACGAAAAAAATGAACAATAAAACAAAAATTATTCTATTAGTAATAATAACTTTAGGTTTAACACTGAGATTAATCGGCCTTAATTGGGATCAAGGGCAACATCTTCACCCCGACGAGCGTTTTTTAACCATGGTTTTAACTGATATAAAACTACCTTCATCACTAAAAAATTATTTAGAACCCAATCTTTCAACCCTAAATCCTTACAACAATAATTACTCATTTTTTGTTTACGGCTCATTCCCAATTAATTTTATAAAAGTTTTAGGAGAAATATTTAAATTAAATTCTTATAATCAAATTTATTTAGTTGGTCGTTGGGTAACAATTATCCTAGACTCATTGGTTATTTTCTTAGTTTTTTTAATTACCAAAGAAATCACCAGTAAAAAAACAGCTTTGATAGCTTCTTTTTTGTATTCAATTAGTGTCTTACCTATCCAGCTATCTCATTTTTTTACAGTTGATCCTTTTTTAAACTTTTTTTTAGTTTTAGGTTTTTATTTTATTATTTCGTTTAAAAAATCAAAATATAAATTTAAAAATAATTTTTTACTCTCTCTTTGTTTTGGACTAGCTTTAGCTTCAAAAATAACAGCTTTATATTTTATCCCAATAGTATTTATTTTTTATTTATTATCTTTTAATAAAGATATAAAATCATTTTTAAAACATGGATTTATTTTAATCTTTTTTTCACTTTTATTTTTCCGTTTTTTTCAACCACAAACTTTTTCAACATCAAATTATTTAAATTGGCAACCAAATCCCCAGTTTATTAGTAATTTAAAGGAATTAAAAACTTGGGATAAAAATCCAGCTTTTCCTCCAGCAATTCAATGGTTAAAAACTACCCCAATTATCTTCCCGCTCAAAAACATAGTTTTATGGGGGCTGGGATTTCCTTATGGAATTCTTTTTATTTTTTCATTTTTATCAATAAAAAAATCTTACAAATCGGTTAATAAAAAATTATATTTTGGAGTAATTTGGTTTTGGATTCTTTTTCTATTTTTTTATCAAGGACTTCAATCGGTCACCACCATGAGGTATTTTTTACCAATTTACCCTTTCATTGCCATAGTAACCGCTATTTGTATAGATTTAATAATTACTAGAAATAGGGTATTGTATTTATTATTTTTACTTTTATTAGTTTATCCTCTTATATTTATCTCGATTTTTTTAAAGCCACACTCTCGAGTAACTGCTTCAAAGTGGATTTATAAAAATATTCCTTCTGGATCGACTATTGCCACAGAATACTGGGACGATCCTCTCCCTTTATCTTTAAATGATTATTACAGTCAAAATTATAAAAATATTGAATTACATATTGCCGACCTAGAAGATGATCAAAAAATTATTAAGTTAATCGACCAACTTAATCAATCTGATTATTACATTCTTTCATCAAATCGTTTTTATAAACCAATACCTCAGAATTATGAGATTTTTCCAGAAACTAGTAAATTTTATCAATCTTTGTTTGATGGTAATTTAGGGTTTAAAAAGGTGGCCGAATTTACTACCTATCCTTGTTTTTTTAATATCTGTCTAAATGATGATTCCGCTGAAGAGGCGTTTACTGTTTACGACCACCCCAAGGTTCTAATATTCCAAAAGTTGTAAGTATTTATAGATAAAATCTTCTTCTTTGAAATAGTCTTTATTATTTTTATTTCTTACTTTTTTCATTTGAGTATTTATTTTAATTTTGTTAACCAAATCATCAACAGAATTTGGATTAAAAAGGTCACCAAAACCAGTAATTTTTACTGGCATTCTAACCCCGGGAATGTCTGATACTATTGCTTTGCATCCACATTTTATCGCTTCGGCGCTTACCATTCCAAAAGATTCTAGCTCATTGTTGGATGGTAATACTAAACAATCTATCGAGTTGTAAAACATAACCGGATTATCAATTTTTCCAATTATTTTAATATTGTTAATATTTTTAGTTTTTTTTAAAATATATTCAAAATAATTATCCTCTCCTATTGCTTTAGTCGGACCTGCTAGTATAACCATATAATTATTACCAAGTTTTTTTGCCGCTTCAATTAATATTTCTATATTTTTTTCTTTAGAGATTCTTCCTAAATATCCAACAATAAATTTATCACCCCATAAATATGATTTATTTGTTTTTAATAAATTTATCGGTGGTAATATCTCCACGACCTTTTTTCTATTATTTTTTAATAAACCGTAACCGTCAAGATAATCAATAGAATTAACTACAATTTTTTCAGACAATAAAATTCCTATTTTTTGCCAGACACCCAATATCCAATCGAAAAACCAGTTGTTCGTTTTTATTTTACAATGATAAATTGTAATAATTTTTTTATTTAATATCTTTCCAATAACCGCTACTAAAACATTTTCTATAGAAGGAAAATGTAAAAAAATAATGTTACTCCCACTAATCGGTTTTATTACTTTTAATAAGTAGGTTGGCATTAAAAAACCCTTTTTTATTCTAAAACCATTAATTCTAGTAATTTCTATTCCATTAACATTTTCATTTTTTTTTAATATTTTTAAAAACCTTGAAGTAATTATATGTACTTTATTATTATTTTTATTCAAACTTTCAGCTAATATTTTTGCATAGTTTGTTAATCCAGAAATATTTGGCTCATAATAAGTTAAAAATATTAATATTTTTTTAGCTTCTATCATAGTCCAATTTTAACTCAATTTCATAACTAAAAATATAATAGGTATAATCAATTAATTAATATGTTCAACAAAAACAAAAAATTTTTATTTTGGCAACCAAAAACTGACTGGCTTCGTTGGTTTCAACAAACACATTTTCGACAAAAACTATTAATAGTTTTAAATTATGTTATTTGGCTTTTTTTCTTTTTTATTTCTTATCTTCTTATTAAAAGTGATACTAATATTTTTTGGCAAATTCTTTTTGCCACTATTATTGCTGAAATTATCGAAAGAGTGGTCAAAAAAAAAGTTACTTGGTGTAGGCCAATGTTTGAACACAAAGATGAAACACCCACTGGTTTGGTTGATAGTTGGTATAAAACCGGATCTTTTCCTTCAGGCCATACTATCAAGGCTGTCTATTTTTTCTTATTTATTCTCCAATATCAAATTATTAATCCTTATATCTTTTTAGCTATAGTCGTACCTCTTTTGACTTTTCGTGTTCTTGTTGGTTTTCATTACCCGATAGATATGATTGGTGGTGTTATTTTAGGTTTTACAATTTGGTTTATGTCCAAAGGAATAATTTTGCCAATCAATCTAACCAATATAGTCCAGCAAGTTTTTAACTTCATTTTTTTTATTAATTAAATTTTTAAAACTAAAAAGTTTAAATCCGCCTCTGGCGGAAGAAATTAGAAATTATGTTATCCGACTTCTCTTTTATCTTTTCCTGGTGGTTAACTATTTTTAGTTTAAGTCTTCTTAGCCTTCCAGTTATTTTTTACATTTTTTCAAAATTTTGGGACAACGGTTATATTTTTGCCAAAACCTTATCCTTGGTGGTTATAACCTATTTAATTTTAATTTTTGGCATATTCAAAATCATGCCTTTTAATATAGCTGGATTGCTAATAATTATTTTTATTCTATTTGTCTTCAACATTTTATTTTTACTTAATCAAAAAAGATACCTTTCATTTTTTCAAATTATTAAATCAAAATATCGCCTATTTTTGTTTCAAGAAATTTTGTTTTTGACAGTTCTGGTCGCCTGGTCTTATGTTCGTGGTTTTGCTCCAAATATTGAAGGGTTAGAAAAATATATGGATTGGGGGTTTGTCAATTCGGCCCTAAGATCGAAATTTCTACCACCGCAAGACATGTGGTTTTCTGGTGAAGTAATTAATTACTATTATTTTGGGCATTTAATCTTTGCTTTAATTACAAAGTTGTCACAAATACCTTCGTCAATTAGTTATAACCTATCTATTGCTACTGTGTGTGCTCTGACTTTTGTTAGCACTTTTTCATTAGTTTCTAATGTGACATTTTTAAATATTAATAAAAAGAAAAGAATAGTACCCTGCCCTGTCAAGGGAAGGGTTAGGGAAGGGTTTCGTTCTAAAAAATATATTTTTGCCGGTTTAATCTCGGCTCTACTATTAACATTTGGTGGTAACCTTCACTCAGTTTACAAAATTGCTCAATTAAATTATTCACAAAATAACAATAAAATTGTCTGGACAAAATCAGCAGTTCAAAAAGCTGCTAGTTCTTATTGGTATCCTGATTCCACCCGTTTTATTGGCCACGACCCTGATACTCAAGACAAAACTATTCATGAATTCCCGCTTTACAGTTTTGTAGTAGCTGATCTTCACGGTCACATGAATGATATTATTATCGTTATTTTTTTTATGGCTTTTCTTCTTGCTTCTTTTCTTGAGCCAATCAGAAAACTTAACTGGCAATTTATTATCTTATCTGGGTTTATTTTGTCTTTGTGTTATATGACCAACGCTTGGGATTTTGCCATTTATGGTCTTTTGTTGGCAATTTTTACAATTTTTATAAACCTTTATAAACACGGTCCTGATAGTTTTTTGTCGACAATCTTTAGCGGTGTATTAGTTATTTTATTTTGGTATTTATTTTCTCTACCTTTCTCTTTAAAATTTATTCCGATGATGGAAGGTATAAAAATTTCTGACGGTCACACCCCTTTTTACCAATTGTTTGTTTTGTATGGTGGATTTTGGATAATTTGCCTCCCATTTATTTTTTATTTTATATACAGTTTCTTTCGACGATCGACGATCTACAATCTAAGATCTAAATTTTCGACTTCTGACTTATTTATCCTTTCACTTATTATTCTTGCCACCTTGTTAATCATAATTCCAGAACTTGTCTATATTAAAGACATTTATATCTATGAACATCGCCGGGCCAACACTATGTTTAAGCTGGTTTACCAATCATTTATTTTATATTCTCTTTGTTCCGGCTATGTCTTAGTTCGTTTGTCAGAAATTTTAAAATCAAAAATTTTGATTAATCTTTACAAAATTTCTTTTGCAATCGTTTTTATTATTCACTTAATTTATCCCTATTTTGCCATTAAATCATATTATGGAGAATTAAGGTTTTATCGCGGTCTTGACGGTCTTACTTATCTAAAAGATCTATACCCCGACAACTATAAAGCAATTTTGTGGATAAACAAAAATATTACCGACCAACCAGTCTTGTTGGAAGCGGTGGGTGATAGCTATACTACCTTTAACCATGTTTCTTCGGCCACTGGATTGCCAACAGTTCAAGGTTGGGTGGTTCACGAATGGCTTTGGCGTGGTGGTTATGACGCCCCCGCCGCTCGCCAATCCGATGTCGAAAAAATATATGTATCCCAAGATTTAGAGGAAACCCAAACCCTTTTATCGCAATACTTAGTGAAATATATTTTTGTTGGTGACAAAGAATATGAAAAATACCCTGAGCTTGATTTGCAAAAATTTAAAGACATTGGTGCCAAAATTGTTTTTCAGTCTGGTAAAACTGCTATTTACCAACTATAGTAAATCTACATGTCTGACATTTTAGAAGGTCTCAACCCGAAACAAAAGGAAGCGGTAACTTATATCGGCTCTCCTTTGTTACTATTGGCCGGAGCGGGAAGTGGCAAAACCCGTGTTTTGACCCATCGTGCCGCTTATTTTATCGAGCAAAAACTCGCCACTCCAGACCAAATTTTACTTTTAACTTTTACCAACAAGGCCGCCGAAGAAATGAAACAACGAATGTCTAAATTATTAGTAGACATTAAGACGAAAAAAGCAGGTTTGCCTACTAAAACTGCGAAAGAAGCGGGTTTACCCGCCAAGTCTGCGCAGCTGACGGCGGGAACCTTCCACTCCTTCTGTTGTCGAGTTCTTCGTAGTGATGGCCACTATTTGGGAATAGACCGCAAATTTGTTATCTATGATTCTTCTGATCAAGAAGCTTTGGTTAAATCTTCTCTTGCCGATCTTAATCTTAGTTCCAAAGAGTTTAAACCCTCAACTATCATGTATTTTATCGAAGCCGCCAAAAATTCTTATCAAACCCCCTCAGATATGATTGCTCAATCCCATGGTTTTTTCCAAGAATATGCCAGCAAGGTTTATCAGGTTTATCAAAAAAAACTTCAAGAATACCAGGCTCTCGATTTTAATGATTTGCTATTTAAAGCAGTTCAACTTTTTATCGAACATCCAGAAGTTTTGGACAAATATCAAGATATCTACCGCTATATTTTAGTTGACGAATACCAGGATACCAACCAGATTCAATATCTTTTGACCAAATTATTAGCCCAAAAATATCATCAAATCACTGCTGTTGGCGATGCTTCCCAGGCAATCTATGGTTGGCGAGGTGCTGATTATAAAAATTTAATAAATTTTGTAACTGATTTTAAAGACACCAAAACTATTAATCTTGAACAAAACTATCGTTCGACCCAAATAATCTTAGATGCTGCCAATGCCGTAATATCAAAAAATATTTCTCATCCAGTACTAAATTTGTTTACCAAAAAACAATCTACTGACAAAATTAAATTATTTGAGGCGAGTTCTGAAGTGTCAGAAGCCGAATTTATAGCTCAAAAAATAAAGTTTATTCAAGACAATATGCGAATTCCCCTGCGAGACATTGCCGTTCTTTATCGAATGAATGCTCAGTCTCGGGTTTTGGAAGAAGCATTTTTAAAATATAGTATTCCTTATGTCCTAATAGGGGGAATTAGATTTTACGAACGAGCTGAAGTCAAAGATATTTTGGCTATGATGCGTTTTGCCGACAACCGATCTGACAAGGTGTCTCTGGATCGAATTGGAAAAACATTTGGCAAACGCCGATTAGCTGTTTTTTTAGAAAAGTTAGAAAATATAAATTTAGATTCTCTAAATACTTTAGAAATACTCGAATCTTTGGTTACCAGTTCAGGCTATCTTGATCGTTATGATCCAAAAGATGAAGATGATCAAAAGAAAATTGAAAACATTAAAGAGTTAAAATCTGTCGCCTCAACTTTTCCCGTCCTTGATGATTTTTTGGAAAATATTACCTTGGTACAACAAGAGTTTTCACTTCAAGAAAAAAACAAGAAAAAAGAAAATAGAGATGGAGTTCGACTTATGACTCTTCATGGGGCCAAAGGTTTGGAATTTGAGGTGGTTTTTTTGGTCGGTTTTGAAGAGGGTATTTTACCTCATTCACGTTGTCTTATCGATGAAGCCGAAGTTGAGGAAGAGCGTCGCCTTTGTTATGTTGGTATTACTCGTGCCAAAGATTATTTATATATTTCCTATGCCACTCAGCGCTTATATTTTGGCAAAAGCTCACTCAATGAACCAAGCCGCTTCTTGGCGGATATCCCCGTCAATTTGGTAGAATTAGAAGAACAATTAGAAATTGTCAAAGATTATCGCCATCGCAAATCCAAATCCGACGACGATCTAATCTACGATCCAGATATATATTAACTCGACAAATTAAATCAATGTTTACCAAACTTCTTACCGACCAAGACCAAAAAATATATGATTCTGTGATTATTCATCCAGTTCAAACTTGGGATTGGGGAGAATTTCAAAAATCACAAGGACACACAATTTTCCGTTACGGAGTTTTTGATCAAAAAGATAATATTATTTCTGCTTATACAGTTAGTTTTCACAAAATTCCCAAAACCAAATATTCCATCGGCACTATTTTACGTGGTCCCAAAGTAGACGAGCCTATGCTAGCAAACATTAAAGAGATTGCTCAAAAAGAAAATGCCATATTTGTAAAATTTGAACCAGACACATCAAAGGCTGACAATGGCATGGGCTTCCCATCTCTTATTGTTTCTCCAAAAGTTGCCTTTTATCCTCACACATTTAAAGTAGATCTAACCAAATCCGAAGACAAACTTCTTGAATCAATGCACCCAAAAACTCGATACAACATAAAAATCGCCAATCGCCATGGAGTTGAAATAAAAGAAGCGACTACTGACAAAGGTTTTGAAATATATCTAAAATTACTACTCGACACCACCAAGCGTCAAGGTTTTTATCTTCACACCAAAAAATACCATCAGGATTTGTGGCAGATTTTAAAAAAAACTGACATCCCTCACATCATGTTGGCAACTTATCAAGGTAAAGTTTTGTCTGCTTTCATGTTATTTAGAATTAAAGATCAATTGTTTTATCCTTATGGAGCATCGCTAGACACCAATCGAGAAGTCATGGCGCCAACTCTTTTGATGTGGGAGTCAATTAAATTAGGTCAAAAGTTAAAATGCAAAACTTTTGATATGTGGGGTTGCTTAGGTCCTGACGCCAAAGAAGGGGAAAATGGTTTTGGTTTCCATCGTTTCAAGCAAGGTTTTAATGGCGATCCTTTTGAGTATGTCGGTACTTACGATTATGTAATCAACCCCACATTATATCGACTATACAATCAAGTTGATAAATATCGTTGGCGTCTCCTCCGACTCAAGGCCAAAATTTCTAAAAAGTAGGGTAAAATAGACTATGTCTTCAACCAAGATTTCTCTTGATCAACTTCAACACATTGCCAAACTGGCTCGTCTCGAAATTAAGCCAGAAAAAGAGAGTTCTCTTGCCACTCAATTGTCAGAAACTGCCTCATATATCGACATTTTGTCAGAACTTGATACCAAAGATGTCGCCCCTACTTTTCAAACTAATCACCTAAAAAATGTCACTCGTCCCGACGAAATTCAAGAATCTTTGACCCAAGCAGATGCTCTCTCTCAAGCTCCAGAAATTTACAATGGTTATTTCAAAACCAAAGCTACTATACCAGCCAAAGGCTGGTCCGCCTCTGGTGGAAGCAAAAAATAATTATGGATTTAAACAAATTAACTCTACTCGAGGCCATCAAGGGAATAAAAGAAAAAAAATTCTCTTCGACTGAAATGGTCCAAGATTGTCTTAATCGGATTGAAAAATTAGAACCAACCTTAAACGCTTTTGTATCTGTTAACAAAGAAAAAGTGCTAGAAAAATCAAAAAAAATTGATTTTGATAAACCTTTGGCTGGGGTTCCAATCGCCATCAAAGATAATTTTTGTATCAAAGACATTCGAGTCACCGCGTCCTCAAATGTTTTAAAAGATTATGTTTCTCAATATACAGCCACAGTAGTTCAAAGATTAGAAAATGCTGGAGCCCTTATTATCGGTAAAACCAA
>CAZCYK010000003.1:19115-26308 GCA_964502975.1 uncultured Gammaproteobacteria bacterium
CTCAAAAAAGTTGGGGAATCCCTGTTCCATTAAAAGATCTTAAAGGTTTAAAAATTGGTTTATCAAAAGCCTATTTTCCAGCCAACATAAAAACATCAGTAAAGACTGCTGTTTTAAAAGCTGTCGATACTCTAAAAAAATTAGGGGCGCAAATTATTGAACTTGATGTACTCGATCCCAAATATTCCATCGCTGTTTATACTGTTTTGCAACGGTCCGAAGTTTCTTCAAATTTAGCTCGTTACACTGGTATTCGTTATGGCAAGGCTCGTACTGATTTTGGTGATGAGGCAATAAGGCGGATTATGTTGGGCACCTATACTTTATCTAGTGGTTACTACGATGCTTATTATCTTCAAGCCCAAAAAGTTAGAACTTTAATTGTTAAAGATTTTGACAAACAATTTCAAAAAGTCGATGCTATTATCGGTCCAACTTCACCCACTACTGCTTTAGCTCTTGGTGCCACCGAAGGCCAATCGATGTTTGGTGAAATGGAGGATATGTTGCTCGAACCATCAACTTTAGCCGGACTTCCAGGAATATCTCTTCCTTGTGGTTTTAGTGATGGTTTACCAATCGGACTTCAAATTATTACTCCTCAACTTCGAGAAGATCTGGCTATCAATATTGCTCGTGTCTTTGAATCTAATACCGATTATCACTTACAAAAACCTGTTTTATGAAAAAATTAAAAATTAATTTTTTGATTTCTCCCTTTTTTAAGGGGAGATGTCCCGAAGCTTCTGAGGGACAGAGAGGTTTCATTATATGAAAATTACTCCTATTATTGGTCTTGAAGTTCACGTCGAACTTCAGACAAAATCAAAAATGTTTTGTGGCTGCAGTGCCAGTCATTTTCATGTCGAACCAAACACCCACACTTGTCCAGTTTGCTTGGGTCTCCCCGGAGCATTGCCAGTACCCAATCACATCGCTTGTGAATACTGTATAAAACTTGGACTAGCACTTGGCTGCACTATTAACAATGAAACTTTTTTTGAACGCAAAAATTATTTTTACCCTGATTTGGCCAAAAGTTATCAAATCACCCAACTTCAAAAACCATTTGCTGTTAATGGCAAAATCGAAATTGATGGTCATGAAATTAGAATTAACCGAGCTCATATGGAAGAAGATACTGGCAAATCAGTTCATCAAAATATTGAGGGGCAAGATTCAACCCTTCTTGACTATAACCGTAGTGGGGTTCCACTTGTCGAGATTGTTTCTGAACCGGATATTATTTCTCCTCAAATGGCCAAAGATTATCTTCTTAAAATTCAACAAATTGTCAGATATGTTGGTATTTCTGATGCTGACATTGAAAAAGGTAGTATGCGTTGTGAACCAACAGTTAATTTAAAGATTGAAGACGATGGTAAAGAATATTTTACCCCCCTTGCCGAAATTAAAAATGTCGCTTCACTTACAGGTGTTCTAAATGCAATTCAATACGAAATTGACCGCCAGACTGAAAATTTTATTGAAACCCAAGAAGTTAAGACATCCGCCTCTGGTGGAAACAAAACTACTCGTGGTTGGGATGCTGCCAAAAATAAAACTTTCTTACAAAGAGAAAAAGAAGGATCAGCTGATTATCGTTATTTTCCCGAACCAGATATTCCTCCAATTATTTTTAGCGATGAAGAAATCACTAAAATCCGCGAGTCTCTCCCTGAACTTCCAGAACAAAAACTAGCTCGTTACAAAGTAAGCTTTGGACTTAACGATTACGATTCCAATCTTTTGTCCCAAGATTTTAATTTCTCTGTTTGTTTTGAAAAAGCTATTAATCTAAATACAACCAAAGATATGGCCAAATTTGTAGCCAATATTTTTTTGGGTACTTTCAAAACTCATCTCAATGAAACTCAAGAAGAGTTAGAGATAACCAAAATCAATTCACAATATTTCAAAAATATTTTTGATGCCGTTTCTAAATCAGAAGTTTCCGCCACTGTTGCCAAACAAGTAATTTTAGAAAGTTATCAAACAGGGAAAGATCCTGTCGACGTTGCCCGTCTCAAAGGGTTGATTCAAGTATCAGACACTAGCGAAATTGAAAGAATTGCAAAAGTTGTAATTGATCAAAACCAAAAAGCAGTCGAAGACTATAAAAAAAATCCTGCATCCATTGGTTTTTTAATTGGTCAATTGATGAAAGCCTCCAATGGTAGTGCCAACCCACAAGTTGCCAAAGAAATCTTAGAAAAATTATTAAAATAAATTATAGGTATCTCACCTTCCAACCAGATTGCCACGTCGCTATTGTAACTGCTCCTCGCAATGACGTATTCTCTTATTTTTACTAAACAAAGAGTAAAACACACCAAGTTTAGACGTGTCATTGCGAGCGTATATCTTCACGTCATTGCGAGCATATATATTCACGTCATTGCGAGCATAGCGAAGCAATCTTATTGAGAAATAAATAATTTAAATTAATTCATCGAGACTTTTTATTGTCTTTACTCCATCTATTTTTTCTTCATCTTTTCGATTGATCCATACCAATTCTAAATCTGGTCTAAATTGCTTAAGTGTTTCAACAACCTCTTGTTTATCGTCAATTATTAATGTCTCTTTGGGTATTTGTTTCAAAAATTCATTATCCAGTTTTCTTCGTGTAATAAAAAGCAAATTTTTATCAAACTTATCTATCAAAGTTGCTATTTTTTGACCTTGATAATCCCTAAATCCTTCAGAAAAAACACCTAAATTGTAATTATTTTTTAATTTCTCTAAATTAGTGATGACATCGTTATAAATATATTTTTTATAAATATTTTTATTTTTAAAAAATATATTGTTAGAATCGATAGTTTGGTTTTTTGTTTTGTTTATAAATTTAATTAAATCGAACGGATGAAAATCGGTCCGAGACACTAAAGTGGCAACGTATTTATCACTTATTTCTTTAACCTCATCAACGCTTATTTTAATTATTTGAGCTATTTTTTTACGAAACATTTCAGCCATTGATACTGAATCAATTAAAGTCCCATCAATATCAAAAAGTATCGTCCCTTTTTTCATTTAGTTTATTTTACCCTAATGTAATGTTTTAAGTTAAAATAGTCCAATGGACAAACGCTTCGAAAATAAATTTTTAAGTGAATATAAAAAACTAAATCTTGAGCAGAAATTAGCCGTTGACACTATTGAGGGTCCAGTTATGGTCATCGCTGGAGCGGGGACTGGAAAGACTCAGACTATCGCTCTAAGAATTGCCAATATATTAGACAAAACCGATACCAAACCTAGCTCAATTTTATGTCTAACCTACACCGATATTGCCGCCAACAATATGCGAAATCGCTTATTAAACTTGATTGGTCCAGATGCTTACAAAGTAAAAATTTGTACTTTTCATTCATTTTGCAACGATATAATCAATTCAAACCCTGAATTTTTTCCCTTCGCTTCTTCAAAATTAAAAGCCATTGACGACCTGGAAACCATCGAAATTCTAAAAGATATTATTGATAATCTTGACAACAACTCACCTCTTATCACTTGGGGTGATCGCTACTTTTATCAAAAAAGTATTCTTGATTCTATTCACCTAATAAAAAGAGAAAACATTTCCCCCGATATCCTCTCGAAATTAATCGACGATGAAGAAATATTTTTTAAAGATGCCAAAGATTTGATGGCAAAATTGAGTAATATTCGAGCCACAAAAAATAACTACCCTGAAATCAATGAAATTTTAAATAAGCTAGAAAATTTACCCAATATATCTCTAAATTTAAAAAGTCATATCAGAATAATTAAAAGTGGCGATGAAAATTTAAGTCAAGTTAAAAGTGAAATTAGAAAATTCTATCAAGATTTTGAAAAAGATATTCCAAAGCAACTTGAATTAATTAAAATTTTTGATTTGTATCAAAAAAAACTTCAACAAAAATCTCTCTACGATTATGCAGACATGATTTTATTCGTTATCGATGCTTTTACAAAAAACACCGATCTTTTATTAAATTTTCAAGAAAGATATCAATATATTTTGGTCGATGAGTATCAAGACACCAACTCAAGCCAAAATAAAATTATTGATCTTTTGGGTAATTATTACGATAAACCAAATATTTTTGTGGTTGGGGACGATGATCAGTCAATTTTCAGGTTTCAAGGTGCTTCAATCGAAAATATTTACAATTTTTACCAAAAATATAACCCGAGCAAGATTGTTTTAAAAAACAATTATCGCAGTCACAAATTGATTTTAGATTCTTCCCAAAATGTTATTAGTCACAACAAAAATCGTATTGCCAACTTGATTACTGACATCGACAAAAGTCTAGTTGCCAACAAAGATTACGATCCAGATCCAGTCAATCTAATTGTTCTAAATTCCAATATTGAAGAAGATTATTATGTCGCCCAAAAAATTTCTAATTTAATTAAGTCGGGAGAAAACCCCAGTGAAATAGCCGTTTTACTTCGTAAAAATCGTGATGCCGACGAGCTTGTCAAAATGCTGTCAGTCTTTGGTATCAAATTTTACCTTCCATCCGATTCTAATGTTTTAAAGAATCCTATTATTATTCAAACTATTAAATTACTTGAATTTATTCAAAATCCCAACTCCAGTGTTCATGCTTACCATGTTTTAGCTGCTCCTTTTATCAGACTTAACTCCCTAGATTTATTAAAAATTTTAAAAACAAAAACTAAGCTTTCAGACCTAGTTTTTGATCAAGAAAAAATTAACCAACTTGAAATTTCACAAAAATCTAAAACAATAATTTTCAAATTTGGTCAAAAAATTGCCAAAACTAGAGTTGATCTAGAAATTTATTCTCCCGAAAAAGTTTTTAATAGAATCTTAAAAAGATTTAGAATATTAAAATATCTTTTATCTAAAAACGAGATTGAAACTCTAAATCAAGTAAACGCTTTTTATCAGTCCCTAAAAAATAGCGTTACCCAAAAAGATTTGTCTCTAAAAGAATTTTTAAATCGAATTAACCTTTATATCGACAATAATATTTCCATTTCCTCTCCATCAATTTCTTATGACTCTTCTGATTCGATAAAGATATTGACTGTTCATGGAGCCAAAGGTTTAGAATTTAACCATGTTTTTATTTACCGACTTTTGGAAGATTCTTGGGAAAAACAACGTGATTTAAATAAATTACGGTTGCCCTTTGGTATTCTTTCTAGTGAAGTTGCCAAAAATATTGAAGACGACTACGAAGAAGATCGTCGTTTGTTTTATGTCGCCCTCACTCGGGCCAAAAAACAAATTTATTTGTCTTATTCTCAGTACAAAGAAAATGGTAAAAATCAAAACGCTTCTGTTTTTATTTCCGAAATTGACGATAATCTAATTGAAAACATAAAGTTTAATGACAAAGAAAATGCTCTAAAAAGTTATTATCAGTCTGCCAATATTTTTAGTGATTTAAAACCAGACCTATCAGAATATCTAAAAGATTATTTGGTCAATAAATATAAATTCAATGTTTCTCACCTAAATTCTTATCTTCGTTGCCCTCTCTGTTTTTACTACAAAACCATTTTAAGAATTCCCCAAAACAAGGAAAAATATAGCAGTTTTGGCACTGCCATTCATGCAGCCCTTTCTGGTTTTTATCTCAAAAAATCAAAAAAAGAAGTCCTCGAAATGTTTCAGCAAAGTCTAAAAAATGAAAGGTTACCTAAGTCTGATTATCTTTGGTGTCAAGAAATTGGCAAAAAAATCTTAGTTGATTATTATGACCAATACAAAGATTCAATTAAAGACGGCAACGTATGCGAACACAATTTTACAAACGATAATATTGTTTACAAAAATATTCCTCTAACAGGAAAAATTGATTTAATTGAGAGAGTTGACAATAAAAAGGTTAATGTGATTGATTTTAAAACTGGTAATGTCGACAACAAGTCAAAAGATCTCTCTTCTGAAGGTGGTTATTATCGTCAAATTGTTTTTTATAAACTACTTCTCGATATCAAAAACGATTCACGGCTTCAATTTAATCAAGGTATTATCGATTTTGTAGAAAAAAGTAAATTCAAAAAATCTTTTATTAGAAAAGAGATAAGTGTGACCGATGATGATATTAATAAGTTAAAAATTCAAATTGAAGAGGTTTACCAAAAAATCTTAAATTTAGAATTCTTTGAAATTGGCAAGGATTGCAAAGACAAAGATCATCTTCATTATCTATTAAAATAAATTATGAAACTTAAAATCAAACGATTTGATAAATCACTCCCCTTACCAGCTCACAAAACCAAAGGGGCAGTCGCTGTTGACCTCTGCTCTCGTATTGATGTTGAAATTAAACCACAAGAAATAGCCTATATTCCGATGAATGTTGGTATTAAAATTCCTGACGGTTATTTTGTAATGATGGCTCCTCGAAGTTCGACTCATAAACTTGGACTAAGATCCGTCAATGGCGTAGGAATATTTGACCGTGATTTTCATGGTGACGATGATGAATATCATTTTGTTGTTTATAACTTTACCAATGATATGGTCAAAGTCGAAAAGGGTACTCGTCTTTGTCAATTATTATTAATCAAGTGTGAAAACTTCGATTTTGAAGAAGTTGACAAGATGGATTCGGTTAACCGCGGTGGTTTTGGCACAACTGGGGTAAAATAACTTATGACCTTTATTTACATCCTACTAGTTTTAATTCTCGCTACTTTGATTTTTTTGATTATTAAAAGTAAAAAAGCCAGTTCTGACGATCTTTCTAAAGAAATTTCCAACAGTCTTAATCAAATTTTCCCCGAAGTCTTAAAAAATGCCAACCAACAATTAATTACCATGGCCGACCAAAAAATCGGCACCGATTTGAACAACAAAAAACAAGCCATTGAAGATTTGGTCAATCGAGCTTTAAAAGAGATTGAAAAAAATAATAAAAAAATGGAGGATGTCGAAATCAAACGAACTGGTTCCTTTTCAACTTTGACTGAAAAACTCGAAGAACAAAAAACCTTAACCAATCAACTAAAAATTACCACCGAAGGTCTCAAAAATGTTTTAAGTAACAATCAACTTCGCGGTCAATTTGGTGAACAAGTTGCCGAAGATTTACTCAGAATGTCGGGGTTTGTCAGCGGTGTTAGTTACGACAAACAAGTTTCCACCGATTCTTCCCGCCCCGATTTTACTGTCTATATGCCCGATGGTATGAAAGTTAATGTCGATTCCAAAT
>CAZCYK010000004.1:0-25266 GCA_964502975.1 uncultured Gammaproteobacteria bacterium
TATAAATCATAGCTATAAATAAAAATAAAAGTATTATTTTGGATATTAATTTTGATTTGGTCTTAGTTGAGATTATATATATTAAAAATAATAAGATAGCAAAGATACTGTAACGCCAAATATTGGCATATTCTTGAAATTCAAAAATACCAATTAGTCTAGCGATGTTTGCTCCTAAAATCATTATAGAAAATATAAAAACAGAAATTACATTGTCATCTTTTTCTAAACCTAAAATCAAAAACCTAGATAGCATTATTATAATAATCGGCCAAAAAGGAAAGGTGTACCACCCATATGGCTGGCTTCCAAACAGAATATAAATCATTAAATAGGAAAGGATTGCAAGTAAAGGGATTGACTCTCTTAATTTATTTGTTTTCTTTATAAAATATCCAAGTGAAACTAACCATCCAGAGATAATCCATACCTCGGGTAAAAACTTATGTTGAGTTAATCTTTGGTTACGAATTAATTCAAGTAATAAGCTTGGACCAATACCGTAAAACCTATTTGCATTGGAAAAAAATATATTTTTGAAGTTTTCTAATCCATAAGCTGATCCATAAACCAAAAATAGAAGGCTAATTGGCAGACTAATAGCTAAGTAAAATAAAAATTCTTTAATAAATTTTTCGTTTACCTTTTTGTATTTACTTAACAAAAACAAAAAAGTAAATAAATAACACACAACTCCAGTTAATTTGAATAAAGTTGCTAAACCGCTAAAGATTCCTGCAACTATTAACCAAAAATCTTTTTTGTTTTTATCATATAAACTAATACTAATCATTACCATCAAAAAACAAGGGATAATCGCATTTTCGGCTTGAATCATTCGACCACTTAGCACAACCAAAGGGGTAGTCCCATATACCAGGCCACAAAATATAGCAGTTAGATAACTATAATTTATCCAACAATAAATCATTACTAGAAGAACTGAAATTGTACTAATTAAAATAATTGGTTTTCGAATAAATACAGTTACAGTATCTTCAAAAACATCGGCCCCTTGTAAATAAGCAAAACCACCGGTAATTAATCCTAAAAGAGGGGGGTGATCCATCCAGGGATAGTTGATTGCCAGTGGATCGCTTGGAATAAATTGCATAAATCTATCAACATTTAGGTATCTGTCGTATCTGTATTGATAGCCTGTAAGCCCTGAAATACCCACTGGCATTCCTGTCTTGATAAGTGATAAGCCAACCCAAGAATAGCTATATTCATCAACAGATTGACCTGGAATAGGAATTTCTGCATAGTTATTTTTTCTTACCAATAAAGAATAAATAACTATAATTGAAACAATAAATATTTTTAAAATTTTTTTAATCATGTTTTGGTAATCCTTTAGTTTCGAAACAATCAATTGTGCTGGCAGGTTCGATAGTTGTATTTGTTAAATTTGGAGTTATCTCTTTATCGTTTAGAGTACAATGCCATTTTTTCTCTATTAAAATATTTGGATCGAAACCAATTATTCTAGCGTATTCATTAATTATTCCCTGAAAAGTTTTGTCTTCGAAGGCTATAAGCGAAAAAGTACTTCTAGCTTTACTATTGTCATTGCACCAAAAATTTATTTTTATATAATTTTTTTGAACATCTGGTTCTCCTAATATTTGATAGCTACACAATTTGTCAGTAGTGTTTCTAAACTTAGATTTACCCGAGATTAGGTGTTGTAAAGATTGTTCGTTAAATTTTTTTTGAGAATAATATTTTAGACCAAAAAAAATAAAACAGCTTAAGACTAAGAAAAAAATATAGTAAATTTTTAAAAACTTTTTACGATTCATTTTTTTTACTCTTGATATAGAATAATAATGCTAAAATTATCGCACCTATAGAACTAAGACACAAACCTAAATAAAATAATTTTGGACTATAAATAAATTCGACATGATTGCTACCCTTTATTAAATTTATTTTTCGATATATATTTTGATATTTGTCGATATTTACTGGTTTACCGTTAATAAATGCTTTCCATCCCGGATACCAAGTATCACGTAATATTAAAGAGGCCTTTGTGGTTGTAGTATCAACGTCTATAGATATTTTGTTGGGTGTATAAATTATATTTTTAATGTTTGCTTTTTGATCATCAAAAACTTCTAAACGTTCTTTGTATTTGGTATTTTTTAGAATTGAAACACTCTTTTGTCGATATACTTCTTCCCATTCTTCTTTGTCAATTTTATAATTTAGGTTTTGGCCGTCTGAAGATATCTTATCAATATCATCATAATTTAGAGCTAAAAGATATTTAATGTTACCTTCTCCTAATAGCTCAGGGTCGTAATTATCTAGCTCTGAATACCTTGAGGAACCGCCATTTATCTGTTTATTAAGTTTATTTTGATAAAAAATTGAATAATCTCTTATAGCCATAGGATCATAACCAGCGGTACTTTGAAGTTCATAAAAAGACCAGACATTTGGTGTCATTAAAGGGCCTTTTTCTTTTTCAATACGAAAAAGAGTCTTGTCTGATTTTAAATAATTGGTAATTTCAGTGTCAGGATATAAATAATCTTTTGAGGTAAAAGGTAGATATTTCCAACCAAATCTGAATAGATCAATGATCAATATTAGTATTAATAAAATGTTTTTTGCTTTAATATTTTTAATAAAAATTAAAACAAAAAGAATACAAACAGAAATAAGTAAAGGTATAGCCAAATTTCTTATCGCTACACTATAGTTATTTTGTAAATCAATAAAAGGAAAGGTGTTTTTGTAAGACAAAAAAGTTAGTAAAACTACTAATCCTAAATATACAAAATATCCCCAATAATATCTAAGAGTGGTCTTAAAATTATGAAGACTGAGATGTTTAATAAAATAAGCAACAAGAACACTTATACAAAATGTATAAATAAAAATTAATCTCCCAGCGGCACTGGTAGAAATTAACGGAATTTTAAAATTGTAGATCATTCTACCCATAAACGTATCAAAAACCAATATTAATGAAATAATAGCGACATAAAGAAAAAATCTCTCATTTTTTAGTTTTTTATAATTATAGATACAAAAAATAAGAGCAAAGATAGCCAAAATACTACTATAGAATACTGTTTCATGGTAGTTGAAACTACCCCAAAAGTTAAAGGTAGTAGGATTACCAAAATAATCGGGAGCGAAGAGAGTGACGATCCTATCTAAAGAAAATAAACCATAGTTATATCCAGAGATATAGTTTTCCTCAAATCTAACTGAGTACTTACCCATTTCGATAGTTGGTATTAACTGAATTGCCATTAGTAAAAAACTTAAAAATAAAGCTAAGGCATACCAATACAATTTATATATTTTCTGGGTTGAGTTGTTCTTTAAATATTTATATATAAAATAACAAAATGAGATAATAAACGTATATATTAATGCTTGGATGTGTCCTGAAGTCATCGTCAAAAAATATAATATGGGCAGATATAATATACATTTAACTTTTTTAGTATCAAAATAATTCTCAATATTTAAAAATATTAGAGGTAGCCAAATCATGGCAAACCCAGCGGTAACAAACTGTGACCAAGTGATCATAAAACCGCTAAACGCATAAGTGATTGACCCTGCTAAAGGAGCATACAAACTCTTGGAGTAAATTTTTTTTAAAAATAAATACATGGTAAGTCCACTAAACAAAAATTGAGATATTACTAAAAGTGTCCATCCACAAGATTGACCAAAAAATACCATTAGTAGATTAAATGGATTTAGAACACCAGAATGAAAATTGGCAAACAAAGGATAGCCAGAGTAAGAATAAATATTCCAAAACGGGAATTGTAAATTTTTTATTGAATCGGCTATTATTTTTTTCCAAATAAAGAACTGTGAAAAAACATCAGATATTAAGGGATTTTTTATGGGTACACTCGTGACAAAATCTCCCCACTTATAATCTAACCAAGGATAATAGGCGCCTACCAACATATCTCCAGGAAAAGGAATCAGATTAAAAATAAATGTTTTGTAAAAAAATACTCCTACTAAAATTAATATAAAAAGAACAGGAAAGTATTTTTTAAGGAAAGTGATCATTTCTCAAACATTTTAAATATTTGTTTATCGGTGAGCTTTGGGAAAACAATTGGTGGTGGGGATTTTTTGATTTGTTTTTTTGCTGCACGAATAATTTTGATGTAATTGGGGCCACTTAAAACACGACCAAATTGGGCAAATTTGTTTCGACGTAACATATGAGGATCATCAATCAAACGGAGAGTGTTTAGGAGTCGATTGCGTTCTTTGACATAGTTTAATAAAGACTTGGAAAACTTGGAGATAGTTGATTCGTGGTGATGTTCGACAATACACTTTGGTTCCCATAATAATGTATAACCGGATTTCCAAGCTCGATAACCTATATCTAAATCTTCCGAATAAAAAGGTTTATAGATTGAATCGAAACCACCCATTTTTTGGAATAAACATTTTCTGACTATTGAGCTTCCACCAGATACCCAGCCAGAAATGTGGACTTTGTTGATACCTGTAACACCGGGCTCATGTTGAAGATAACCGCCTTTCCACATAAATCTAGCCCAGTTTTCATGACCACTTTCGGCAAAACCAACACCAAAAACATTAGGGTTTTTAAAATGTTTGAGTGAGTAAGAAATATAATTTGGAGATGGGTAAATATCATTGTTGAGTAAGACCACCAATTCACCGGTTGCCTTGTTGATAGCATCGTTGGTATTGGCACCAAAACCTAAGTTTTTTTTGTGACTAATTATCTTAAGTTTTGGATATTTTTTTTGGACAGACTTGGCATATATCAAGCTATCATCGCTTGAGGCATCGTCGGCCAAAATTATTTCTTGAGCTTGAGGACTATTTTTAATTATCGTTTCTAGGTTTTTTTTTAGCAGTACCCTTCCATTCCAGTTGGTGACGATAACAGATATTTTCATATTAACCAACGACACTTAGTAATTTTTTTTCAAAATTATTTTTTGAAAACTGTTGACAGTTTAAGATAGATTGTTGCGACATTAACTTTAGAGTATCAGGGTTGTCAATTAAATTTTTGGTTCGAGATACTAATTCATCAATAGTTTGCCATAGATAACCATTGACTCCATTGTCTACGATTTCGGGAATACCACCTTTGGATATAACTACTGGGACTAATCCCGAAGCCATAGCCTCAACTACAGTTATGCCAAAATGTTCAGTGTTTTCGGGATGAATATTTTCATCAACATCATAACCGGCTGCATGCCAATATATTTTTGACTGAGAATATTGGTCTTTTAAGACAGTAAAAGGCGGATTAACAATAAATTCAATCGGTAAATTGGCGGCTTTTTTTTCTAAATATTGTAAATAGGAATTATTTTTAGGGTCAGAAAGGCTTCCACCCATGAGTACTAATTTCCAATTGTTAATTTTTTCTCTTACGACCAGGGACCTAAAAGCATCGATAAGGATGTCTTGTTTTTTGGCATTTAGAATATTGTCAAAACGGCCAACCGATAAAATGATGTTTTCTTTTTTCTGATGTGAATCAAACTTATCAATGTCGACTGGAGGATAAAGAACTAACACTTTTTGATTAGAAATTTTTTTTTGAAAACTAGCAGTAAATTGAGAATTACAAATTATATTGGTATAGAAATTATTTTTTATTTTGTTTAAAAAACTATCGACTTGGTTATCGTTTTTTACCAGAGGGACCTGAACATGCAAAAAATTCTTTTTACCAAAAATAAAAGGTAAACTGCCATCACTTAAATAAAAAATTACATCATATTGACGATTATTACTAATTTTTTGAAATATATTTTTTAATTTAAAATTAATTTTTTGAGGATTAATTACTTTAGTAATAGAGTGAATTAAATTTTCGTTTTCTTCTATTGAAGATAGTTTCTGAGGCTTGATATCAAAAATATCAGTAACAATATTTAAATTAGTTAGATCGAGGGAAAATCGATTTTCGGCTTTTTGAATAAGTTCTTTATCTCCTGACCAAAATAGATCAACTTGATAATTATTTTTTAATAATATTTCTGCAACTGTGAGACAATATCTCTCTCCCCCACCTAATGTATCTAAATAAGGATCATATACTGCAGCTCTTTTTACCATTGATTAATAATACCTTAAATTTTTTGATTTTGCTTTTGTTGAAGCTCCCAAAGTCGAGCATATATTAAAAATGTATTATAGCTTTCAAAAATTGCTGACACCCAACCGACTTGTCCATCCCGCCACATTTTTTGTTTGATTAATCTTTCGTGTAACTTGGTAAGCATCATTCTAATAAAGCGCCACCAGACCACAGGAGGGTGACCAGACTTAAATAAAGCTTGAGCTTCGGTATCACTCCAAACAATAGTCTTGTTGATCATGGAGGTCAAATCTCGGTGAGTATAATGAAGTAAGTCAGCGGTTAAATATCCAATATCTCCGGTTATAATTGGCTCTTCATGAAGTATTCCTTTGTAGCCCGAAAAATTATCCTTTTGGTATAGTCTTTTGACAAAATCTGGATAAGTACCACCGTGTTTGACCCTTTGACCTAAAAAATAGTTAGCCCTTGGAATAGCATAATGAGAATAATTATTTTTAGATTTAAGAACTTTGATTATGTTTGTTTTTAGGGCGGGAGTGATTCTTTCGTCAGCGTCGATATAGAGAAGCCATTCTTTGGTGGCTGATTTGTAACCCAAATTTCTCCATTTACTAAAGTTTTTGTTGTATTCATCAAATGTTTTAATTATTTTAATATTGGGTATAGTTTTTTGAGCAAGTGAGATTGTTTTGTCGGTAGAATTGGCAGCTACTAAAATAATCTCTTCGACCCAATTACATGTTTTTAAACAGTCTATTATCATGTTTTGTTCGTTACCCGCCAAAATTATTATCGAAATGTTAGTTTGTTTTATTGCCATGATCCTTTGTTAAGTTTTTGTAAATAAAAATCAATAATACCCTTCTTTTTCCACGAGGAAGATTTTGAAGAAATTAACTGTTTTATTGATTCTCTAATTAAAGCAAATTTGGTTTTGAAAGAAGCGTTTTTAATCCCAAAATATAGACGATTACGGGTTATAAAATAATCGTGTAAATTGCCACCACTTTTTGACGATCCAGAATTAACATGCCAAATCTTTGATTTATAAATATATGACAATTTGAAATTAGCGTTTTTGGCTTTTTGACAAAAATCGAGATCCTCTAGATACATAAAATATTTCTCATCAAGATAGCCTATCTTTTTAAAAACTTTGGTGTTTACCATTAAACAACAACCAGTAAGAAAATCAACCTGATCATTGTTTTTGTCAAACTGGCCTTGGTCGACTTGATCAACTCCAATGTTACTTCCGTAAACATTGTTCCAGTCAATTTGACCACCAGCAGACCAAATAACATTACCAATGTCTTTTTTTGAATACCAATCTTGGTGATATTCAAACCCAGGGGCAAAATAAATTTTGGGACCGACAATATCGTAGCCAGAAACAGCACCTTGATAGAGTTCTTCTAAAAAGTTGGGGTCGACTAAAACATCGTTGTTTAACAATACAATATAATCAAATTTATCTTTTATAGCTTTTTTAATACCGACATTGTTACCAACATAACCTAAATTTTTATTATTTTTTATTATTTCGATGGCAGGATTTGATTTGAAATTTTTTTGAAAAATCTGAAAAGAATTGTCAGTTGAGTTGTTGTCAATCAAAAATATCTTATGTTTAAAACTAGTAGATTTAATCTTTTTTAGTGAATCAATAGTATCAAGCGTTAGTTGAGGTTGATTCCAGTTTAAAACTATGATGGCAATTTTAATCATAGATTAAAAATTTTTGGTGATAAGATTGAGCCAGTGACGAATTTTTATAATTATTTTTTTAAAAATATTTGCTGGATATTCTTTTTTAAAATATTTTACAAACCAATGATCATATTCGTAGGTAGCTTCTTGACTTGCAGATACAAAAGATTCTTTTAAAAATTGTTTATCGGAGGAGCCTTGTTTTTCCCATAATTTTGCATAAATTAAACCTATAGCAAACCCTTGAAGTAGACAAAAAACTAAGCCATGAATACCATCTTTATAACCTTCGGAAAAATAAAAACGACTATTAAACTCTTGAATTGGTTTTAAAATAAAGTCACTGGTTTTTACCTTGTAGTCTTTTGAATTTAGCTCGTCAGCTTGGATACTACTGTAACGGACAGCTCTGGTAATAAACTGATTAATGGTTAGATAATTGTTGTGTTTTATGGCTAATTTATCAGAGTCCAAAAGGGTAAGACAATTCCCTTTGGTGATTGGCTGACTATGGATTTCTTTTTGCCAATTAACAGAGCCTTTGCGAAAAAATCGAATTAGATAATCTGGCCAACAATTGGCGTGACGAATCCACTTGCCAAAAATAAAATTTTGTCTAGGTATCTTGACGAAATCTACAGTTGACCGTTGAGTGATACTTTTTAGTTCTTTTTTTAGAGTTTTTTGAAGATACTCGTCGGGATCAAGAAGTAATATCCAACTACCAGTAGCTTTTGACAAAGCAAAATTTCGCGCTGGTTCAACATACTTCATCGGCCGGTAGCTGTAGACCTTGGCTCCAAAAGACTTGGCTACTTTAACACTATCATCGGTTGATTTCATATCGACGATAATAATTTCATCGGCTAAGTCTTTGATTGATCTTAAACATTTGGACAAATGTTGGGCTTCATTTCGAACATTAATTACTACTGAGATACTAGTTTTTGATTTCATAAATTATGTTTAGTTTATCATTTTTGAACATTAAAGATTTCAACATTGCCAAAATCGTATATTTTGTCAATTTGAAGATCATCTAAGCCAAGATTTATTTTTTGGTTATTAACTAAATAAATGTATTGAATATCGTTGTTTATTAAAAATCCTCGAGAATAATATTTATCACTACTGGAAAAGAATTTTATAGCTTCCTGACGTCTTGTTTGCCAATCAAAGCCAGTGATATCTAAATTCATTTCGTCTTCTAAAAATACTGGTTTTTGACTAAAAGCTGATACATAGGCAGTAGTTTCATAAGCATACAAGGGAATGGGAGTATTTAGATCGTTTTTGAGATGTTTGTCGTAAGGATAGGTTAAGACAAACCCTGGAGGTTGATTTTTTAGAAAATCTAGGGCTTTAATTTCATTGATGGGTAAACTACTTGGTGGAGGGTTGCCAAAATAATCCTTGAGGGTTCCAATACTGCCAACTGAGACGAATATTAATAAAAACAGATAAACTAGTTTATATTTTTTATAAGTTTGAGATAAACTTTTGGCCAAATAAAAATTAGTTATAAATAAAAAGTAATAGAAAAATTGAATAGTGTTCCAGGCAGTTCCTTTTTGGACAAAAAGAAGTGGAAAAATAAAAGAAATTAATAAAAAAGATATAAATAAAATGTCTGTGTCTTTTGTTTTATTTTTGATAAATATATAAAAAAGTTTACCTATACCTAAAATTCGAACACCTAGATTACCGATAAAAAATAGGAAAATTAAAAAGACTTCGATAATAATAGTCATTATAAAACTGGTTTGATTGTATCGATATGACGCTAATCTTGGCCAATAAAATTTATCAATTGACTCAATCATCGAATGGGTAAACCAAAATGGTTTAAACTCTAGCAATGTAGTATTACCAATCACTCCAAGACTTTTCAAAATTATTAAAGATATTGTTCCCATGAATAAACATATAAAAAAATTAAATTTAGAAAAATTTCGTGATTTAATTAAGTGAACAATAAAATAGACTGCTAATGATAGTCCAATTAGAATGGCGGAATAAACTTTTATATAGCAAAGGAGCCCAAAAATAATACCGACAACCAAACTCCAAAGAATAGAATCACTATTTTTGTGTTGATACCAAAGGATTAGTCCAGCAAGTAAAATGATTAGAGATAAAGTGTAGGGAGGGTTTAGTAGTGTGGAAGCTGATTGCATTGACCAAAACATCGATTCGCCTCCTATTTGGCCAGTCTTGATAAGTGTGACAATCCAGCCAAACGATGAGGCAAAATAATTTAAGAAAACAAACAAAAGTGATTGAAAATGGTTTTTGGTAACTATATGGGCAAATTTATATGACAAAAACCCTAAGGTAATAGCAAAAACTATTGGTAATATTTGAAAATATAAAATTGATGGATTTAGTTGAGTAATTTTTGAAATTAAAGCAACAACTAAGTCGTAGCCCCAGTGATAATTTGATAGAGTAGTGTTAGAAAAAATTGGATTGTGAGGGGGAACGCTAAGTTTTAACTGATTGATTAGACTTAAGTGCCAAATAGCGTCATGTCCATTTGGTCCCCAAAATCCAAGACCATATTCATACTTTAGGCCACTTCTAAACATGGTAGTCGATAATAATAGACTAGATAACAAAATTAAAACGAAAGTAGTTATTTTTTCTTTTGTGGTAGAAAACATAATAATTGTTGCCAAAACCAAATAATTTCTTGGCGGGAGATGAAATAAGTATAAAGACTATAAGAAAGTAAGCCAACTATCATACTGCCAGTGAGAGTAAATATTGGTGATAAGGGTATATTTTGATAGGCCAAAATCAAAATTATCATTATTAACGACCCGATAAGTGGTTGAAGTGTAATTTTTAAAACATTAATATCAAATATTTTTTTGGCTACTCGCCAGACAATTACCGAACTTAAACCTACTAATAAAGTTGCGACCGAAGTACCTACATAACCATACTTTATGGTGAGATAAGGATATAAAAGCCAAGTTAGGACAGTCCACATGATCATAAATTTGGTGGTTAGAGTAATTTTGCCAATTGCATTGAAAGCGTTGGTTAGAGGGCTGGTAATAGAGGCAATAGCAACGTTGATACTATAAAAATATAAAGGAATAATGGCTGGTAACCATTTGGTGTATTTTGGAATTAGATTAATTAGACTTGGAGCAACTAGGGCAATACCAGCTGAGACCGGAAAAACAAACAAAGCAATAAAATAGATACTTTTTTCAAGTGATTTTTTGAGATACTGGGGATTATCTTGCAGTCGAGCAAAGGTGGGAAAAGTGACTTTCATAATCGCGTCCATGAAACTTAGTGGGATTCGAGGGCCTTTTTGAGCCCAAGACAAAATACCAAAGCCTTCGCGACCTAGAAGCCCTGCCACAAAAATGTTGGACAATTTGTCTTTGGCCATAGAAATAAAAGAATTTAATTGGTAAGGAATGCCATACTTAAATAAAGATTTGGCGCTGTCATATGAAAAGGAAAAACCCATTGGCCAGGGACTAAATCGGTAAATAATAACTAACCCTAAAAGACTTCGGATGAAAGTAGCAATGGCATAGGAATAGGCACCAAAGCCTAAAAAGGCAAATATTACAGCAATCAAATAAAAACTAACGTTTTCAATAATATCTACCGTAGAAATTAGCTTAAAATTTAACTTTCTTTCTAACAATACTGATGGAATTGTCTTAAGTGATGCGGCAAAAAAGGAAAAACATAGAGAAACAAAAATTAAAGTTTCTTTTGGTCCATAAGATTTTGATATTTTTAATTTCTGAAAAATAAACGAAATTACTATTAACGACAAAATAACTAAGATTTGTTGGATAACAAAAGTAGTTTGGAGATCTTTTTTTTGGACTTCTTCTTTTTTTTGGATTAGGGCACCAGCTAAACCTATATCAGAAAAATACCCTAAAATGCCGACTGATTCGGCAACAATTGCAAACAATCCCACTTCGCCAGTACCCAAAAGAATGGTTAAAATAAAAAATCCAAGTGTTGAAACAGCCTGAATCCCAATATTTCTAAAGGATAAAAAAAGAACGTTTTTGGTGGTTTTTTGCTTTATTTCTTGTAAATCAAGCGAAGCCATAAGGGTTTGGACAGATACAATATTAATAAAACCCAGGTAACTAGTGATACGTAATTAGAAATAGTCCGAACAGGTGTGTTTTGGAGTTTGACCATAATCTGATGGTCCCCTGAAGGCAAATTGACAACTACACGGCCTAATTCTGGTTCAATCTCAGTAGGAATATCGTTACCATTTGAAGTAACGATAAACTCAGGAAAAGCTAATTGAGCCAAAGTAACCTTGGAATTACGGCTTAAGTGAAGATCAAATAACATCCAATCAGTCCCCTTTTTTCCATTTGACACTGTATAAAAACTTTCTGATGGATCTATTTCGTCGACATAATCTTTGGCTGGGCCGAGAGCAGCAATCCGAGCAGTTTTGGGAAGATAGTCATAAATACCAGAAGTTACCTGATTTATCCAAGCTTTGCCTGAAAATTTTTGGGCATCAGTAATAGGACCATAGGTTAAAGGGGTAAAATAACTTATATTAAGAAGCAGTACAAATACACCTAAGACTAGGGCAATAATATTTTTCTTTTTGGGTAATATTTTGTCCAAAAACAGTGTTAATCCAGCCGCACTTAAAGAAAATAAAAAGACTGAATGGTTTAGGAATCTCCAAGGAAATTGAATTTTTTGAATAATTGGTAGTAGAAGCCAAATGAAGGTTGATTTGTTGTGAGTCATAAATACGGCTCCCAAACCCATCAAAATAAGAATTAGGACAAGATATTGTCGATAGTCTATTTTTAATAACTTCTTTTTGGTATTTTTGGCGATTATTAATGTATAGATAAAATAAAAAATAATCAAAAGTGGAATAATCCAGTGTAGGTATCCAACCATAAATGACATATCATCGTTTGGTCCCCAGACAGAGGCACCGTCGCCCCAAAAGTTACTTATGAATAATTGGTAGAGACCAGCAAAATGAACTGAGAAATGGTAATAACCCTCAAACATGGTATTAATTTTGACCAACTTTGTTTCAAGGAGAACTGGAAAAGTATAAAATGCAGCTAAGGCTGTTGCTAACAAGCCTGAAAGAATTAATTTTATAATTACTTCGGTTTGTTTTTTGATAAAAGGCCAAAATGGTTTTTTGTATTGATGAAAAATCCAAAAGATCACCCAGATAAACAATATTGGTACAAAAGTTAGAGCCATGGGGTTGTGAGAAAGTAACAATCCAGTAAAAGATACACTCAAACCAATTAAACTTTTTATTTTTTTATCTAATACAAGTTTTCTGGAAAAATAAAAAATTAGAGGAAAAAAGACAGCCGCCCAAGCTTCGTTCATGGCTCCACGGACAAATATATTTAGGGCATGATAGGGCGCATAGGTATAAAAGAGAGACGCAATAAACCCCCCAATTGGACCAAAGATTGAACTGGCTAGTAGATACATAAAAATTGACGACAACATAATTTGTGAAATTGCGGTTGCTTTGATTGAATCTACAAAAGATAAGCCTAGAGACCGATAAACTTGACCAACAATATATGGCATTGGTGGGTAAAAATTAAAGAGTGGATATCCATAGCCATAACCTAAATCAGGTGTCCAACGACAAGGAATTTGACCGTCTTGGATACATTTTTCAAGCTCTAATTGACGAATCATCTGCATATCGTCATGCATATTAAAATAAATATTTGGACGTAGTAAGAAGAATATTGCCGGGATAGTAAGTAAAATTGTGATTATTGGCCAAAAATATTTATGCTTAATTATTTTTTTCATCTTTATATTTTAACAATCAATCTAATTTAGTTGGTAAAGTAATAGTTTATCAGAACCTGGTTTATCAAACGATTTGATAATTTTTAAACCACCTTGTTCAAGGCTGACAGTGTTAAATCTAGACTGGTTGATTATAAGATAGACTTCGTCGCCATAATCAAAAGCATTTTGTAAATTGTCGGGGACGGTAGCAAATCCCAAACCTTGGCCAATTATTGTAAATTGATTTACTTTGTTAGCATAAATTTGAAGACCATTGGGCAAAGTTCCAAAAGAACCTTCAGTGCCAACAATTACGTTTGCAACTAATGATCTTTGTTTTAGATAATCATAAGATTCTTTGATGCCCCAACCAGAAGTCCAATCCTGCAAATATCCAGTTTCTGACGAAGGTAGTTTTTGTGAAAAAGGATTGGTAGACAAGTTAAAAATAAAAATAATATTGAGAGAAAAAATTAATAGTATAAAGATTGTTTTTATTAAATTATTGTTTAGTTTGGACACAAGGTTGTATAGAAAAATTGAGATTAAAATTAAAAAAGGTGGTAAAGTAAACAAAACATAACGAGCAGTAAACACCTTGGCTAGGGCAGAATTGGCAATTAGGGGTAGGAGCCACCAGGAAAATAGTATTAAGTATTTAGTATTTAGTATTTGGTATACATTTTTTTTATAAAGAGAATACAACAAACCAAGAACAAAGATAATTAGAACAGGCCAGGAAATATAGTGGAGATAAATCTCTAGAGCATTTGATAAATGAGGCTTTAAAGGGTCGAGGGGATGTTTGATAATATCTGACAAGGTCCAAACATAATCTTTGTTTCTTAAGGCTATCTGGTGAAATTGAGGTCCGAGACGAAGTAGATTGTACATCAAAAATGCTATAAAAGCAGAAATTATAGGGTAAATATAAAATGTAATTTTTTTGTAATGAAATGATAAAAAAGTAGCACAGGACAAAACAATAAAATAAATTGCGGGTGATTTGGTCAGCCAGGCTAAACCGAGAGAAAAGCCCAATAAAATTGCAGTGGCCAAACTTGGGTATTTGGTAAGTAGCAGAGATAAAAACAGAGACATTACGCCAAAAAAGGAGAGAAGATTGTCGGCTAAAGCTAAACGATCAAAGAAAAAAGAAAAAGGAACTAAACAGTAAACCAAAAATACAAAAAGAAATAAAAAGGCATGTTTGTTTAAATTATTTTTTAAATATACAAGTGGTTTTTTTTCTTTGTCTTGAAAGCTGACAATAATTATCGCTATAAAAGACGATAAAATGGCAATACCAAAGCCAGAAAAAACAGATATAATCCGGCCAGCTACTAAAGGATCGGAAAATAATTTTAGAGTAATAGCGTTTAGCCACATAAACAGAGGCTGTTTGCCATCGGTTTGAGGGATAAAGCGTAATGTCTCTTCGGATTGGATGATTTGGGCCCAGCGAATATAAATAGCTTCATCACAAAAAACGGGAATTGAGGTTAAATTTGAAAGACGACTAAAAAAATAAATAAATATCAGTAAAGCGAATAAAGATATTTTAAGAATAAATCTATTATTTTTTATCATAAAGTCCGTTTAGGTCGTTGCGTTTGACTCGAATAATTTCTTGTATCATCTGTTTAGATTCCTTTTTAAAACGGAGAGAATCGTTGCCCTTGGTAGTACTCAAGTCTTCATCCTGCCAAAGAACTGGTACTTCTTTTATCTTATACCCCCATTTTTGGGCCATGAATAATAGTTCAACGTCAAAGGCAGATACTCGCCAACCTTTTTTATCGGACTTATCTTTAAAAAATTGCAAATTGGGGAATATTTTTTTTGCCAGGTCGGTTTTGAACGCTTTGAATCCGCATTGAGTATCAATAATAGTAGGCAAAATAAATAATCGGCGAACAGATAAAAATACTTTGGCCATCAGTTTTCTAATTACTGTAGCGCCTTGTCTAACTGCACCCCTAGAACCAATGACGACATCGTAACCTTGTTCAAAATAGGGTAAAAGTTTGAGAGATTCCTTTAAGGGAGTGGATTGATCCATATCAGTAAAAAGAACTATTGGATATTTGGCTTCTTTGATACCACCCCAAACAGCCGAGGGTTTGCCACCATGAGGTAAATCTAATACCCTAAATTCTTTACGGGTGGAGACAAATTCTTTGACAAGTTTGAGACTATTGTCGGTTGATTCATCGTTACAAACAATCACTTCCCAGCTAAAATCTTGTTGTTTCAAAAAATCATCAACCTCTTTCAAAACGCCATTTTTAATATTATTTTCTTCGTTGTAACATGGGATAACAATCGATATTGCTAGTTTCATAAGTTATTCTAAACTATTAACTGAAATTAAGGATGGACTAGTTTAAATATTTTGATGCCGTCAATTTCCCATTGTTGATCTATTTTGGCCCAGCCAAAGGCGGCAACAGCCCATTCGGGATTATTAATGGGATTACAATCAATTTGAAATGGCTCACAAACAACAAATAACTGGTCAGCTAACGTTTCGGGTAGATTGACAAGCTTGGCCTTCTTGTTGGTTAATAAATATCTATAGGGAGGATCATAATTCTGTTTGGCTAAAAGGGCAAAATTAAATTCTTGGTTGGATGAATTGTCGATAATTAGATTAGATATATCAGAAACTGTTTTTAGTTGATGATTAGGTGGATATCGGAATGGGTTTTTTAAAATAGAAAAATAACTAATAATTAGGATTAAAGGTATACCAATAAAACGGAAACGTTGAATGATAATGGCAATAAGAATAAAAACTGAGGGGAATAGAAATGCAAAATAGTGAGCGTAGATATGTTGTTTATACAAGGCTAAAGCAATTAATCCTGATAAAAACATAAGAAAAACAACTAAAAAATACTTTGAAAGTTTCTGTTTTCGATATAAATAAACAAAATAAAATACTATTAGAAGACTGAAAATAATACTAATAATTAAACCAACAGTAAGATTACGCCCGGCTAATAAATCAGTTACTATCTGATTAAAAATTGAAGGTAGCTTTGGAATAGCCTTGTAAATTTTTAAATTAACGGTACCTCCTGTATTATTTTCACGTTGAGTAAAAAATGTTAATAAAGCTTTTATATTTTGACCTCGATGCTTAAAATCAAAAAGAATTTGAGGGATTAAAGAGGTAAAGAAGGCGATAATTGCAAAAGAAGTATTAGTTAAAAAGGTTTTAAGGTATTTTGATTTTGATTTTATAAATTTTATTAATTCAATTAACCAATAAAATCCGGGTAAAGGAAGAAGAGCTAATCCCAAATAGTGACTATTAAGGACCATAACAAAAGATAGTGATGCATAAATAAAATAACGATATTTTTTGGTAAAAAGACCTTCAAAAAAGAAATAAATAAAAAGCAAGGCAAAGAAAGGCATAATATTTGGGTTCCAAATAAAATTAGAATATTTGATTACTACTGGTGAAATAGCAAAAAGGAAAGCAGAAATAAGACCAACTGTCTGAGAAAACCATTTTTTGGCAACAAAATAAATTAAATAAATGGTGGCAATATTGATAAGAGCAATAAAGATGGCTGGACCGACGGGATTAAAATTAGCTAATAATAAAGAAGGTGCTATTAGATAATAAAACCAAGGACCAAGATACATGTTGCCAATACTGGTTTGTGGTCCAATAAAAAATAAATTACCTTTTTGCCAAAAATCTCTGATAATAGTGACATCACGACCTTGATCACCAAGAAACTCCATATAATCTGATATTTTGTAGAGTCGTAAAATTGATGCCAATAATAGAATAATAATAATTGGCCAATATTTTTTTAGATATTTATTAAGCACGTTTGAAGTTAATTTTATACCAAAGACTAAATAGGTCGGTAAAGCTTTTTATAATAACCTTAAGATTACGTCCAGTGGCTTGACCTTCTACCCGAGGATAATGATGGACACCTAGTTCGGTGATTTTAAATCCAGCTTTCTTAGACTTGATTAAAAATTCACTACTAATAAAAGCTCCTCTTTCTGCCTCCAATTTGGGTATTTTTTCCACGACTTTTTTATTTAGTAATTTAAAACCACAGTCGATATCAGTGACCTTTAGACCAAATAGGACAAAAACTATTATCTCCCAAATTTTTGAAGTTAATATTGTAGCCTTGGACACTTGTCTCGATAAATAATAACCGATGACAATATCGGATTTTGTTTCTTTTTGTTTATCAATAAATTTGGTTATTTCACCAAAATCAAATTGACCATCGGAATCGGTGAAAGCTATCCATTGATATTGAGAATTGTATAATCCACTTTTGAGGGCAGCACCATAGCCACGATTGGGATTGTGGGTGATTATTTTTATTTGGTTAGGATTAGCAGATTTGATTTGATCAAGTATTTTACCTGTATTGTCTTTTGAGCCATCGTTTATAAGGATTATTTCCCACTTTTTAGCTACCTTTTTTAGGACTGTTATTGCCTTTGATACCGTATTTTTAATATTTTTTTCTTCATTGTAGCAAGGGAAAAAAACCGATAACTCTTCTATTTGGTATTTATTCATATGTTTTAAGTATAGCAATTTTTTAGTATTTGAGACAGAGAAACGATACTCCTTGACAAATCAAATACTATCCTATATAATTCCCTATAATTAAATATTAAAAATATTTTATGATGCAGGTAAATAAAAATTATAGTAAATTCTTTTTGACCGTGTTGTTGTCGGGTATTGTTGGTGTACAGCTAATTAACCCTATGAAGGTAAAAGCTGATTCTTATTCCAACGATGATCAAAAAACTATTTCAATTGATAAAAAATTGAGATTTGTTAACGATTCAAAATACGTCGATAATATTTCAAGTTCTACTAGAACTTTTAGAAATGGAGACTTAATTGAGTTTTTTGTTGAAGTAACTAATAGTGGAGATACTAATTTGAAAAATATCAAAGTTACTGACAATTTACCTCCTTTTTTAAAATTGATCTTTTTCCCTGGTAGTTATAATTCAACTGACAATAAAGTTGAATGGACTATCGATGAACTTAACGCTGGTCACTCTCAAAAGTTTTTGATCAGAGCTAAAATTGATAAAGCTGCTGAAGTTAAAACTTTAACCAAGGAAACTAACGTTGCTAGTGTTAGAGTTGATGAATTAGGAGCTCGAGATGATGCTTCTTATTACATCTTAAACATTGGATCAACCATCAAACCAGATGGAAAGGGAGAAATTATAGTCCCAGAAACTGGAAGTGGTACATTAATCCTTGAAACTATTGGAGTAATTAGTGTAGGCTTGAGTGGTTTTGCTTTGAGAAAGAAAGTAAGAGGATTCTAAATTAGTTTATTAGTTGAATAGATTAATAGATTTTTAGTAATCAGTAGCAATACAAAATACAAGTCCCCTGCCGTACGGTGGGGGATTTTTGGTTACTGCATATGAAGATAAAGGCTCATTTTACCGTCTGAATGAAATACTTTGGCATGATTACCTAGACTACTATTAGTATTTCGATAGAAATAGGCAACACCGTCGTTTACTGAGACTATAGTTTTGATGTCAGAGACCATGTCTATTCCGTGGTGAAAATTGTCGGAATAATTTCTTGAAAAAGAAGTAACTCCCCTTTCCTGGGTAATCCTAATTGTGCCCCCCATAGGCCAACGATTGGCCTGTAAGTAGGAGCTAGGGTCAATGTCTCGCTGGTAAGTCCATTTGGACAAATCAGACTCGTTTAAGTCATATAATCCAAAATGTAAATGTGGTCCGGTAGAAAATCCAGTGCTACCCATAATGCCTAAAGCTTCACCTTTTTTGACATCTCTTTTACCAACAAATTTTGCCGATAATAGAGCAGCTAGTTCTTTTTCAGCATCGTTTTTCATTTGCTGATATTTTTTCTCATCATTTTTAGTAATTTCCAATAGATAATTTTTTTCATTTTTTTGTTTATCTAGGCTTATTTTTTGAGATGCCAGTGTTTTTTTAAGAGTCTCAAGCTCGTCTTGTTTCTTTTCTTTGGCAATTTTTTGATTGTCATAATTGGCGCGGACAGTCTCCATGTTTATTAAATTATTTTGGCTATTAGTTTGGAGCGATGAGACATAGCGATATTGTTCCAAGTAATTGTTTAAACTGGATGTGAACATAAAGGCAAAAGTTGGGATTCTTTTTTGAAGTTTATAATTTTGAACTGTCTGGTTGATATAAATTTCTGAGAGTTTGATTATCTGGACTTCTAACTTGTCTATTTCTATAGTTAAACCTGCTATTTCTTTTTCGAGTGTATTAATAGAGGATTCGGTTTGATTAATTTTGAGTAGAGTCAGTTGGTATTGAGAGTCAAGCAGTTTGATTTGATTCGAAAGAGTGTTTTTGGATTTGTTTAACTCGCTAAGTTTTTGAGTATATTCGTCAATTTGAGTTTGCAATTCCTCACTACTTAAGCCATAAGCAATAACTGTAAAATTAAAAGAGAATAAGATAAATGATAGTAAGATAAAAATCTTTTTTAGAGGCATTAAATTAGATTAGAATTTGATGTATCTTTTAACTCCAATTAAGCTTGAGAAAAAGCCAATGATACAACCCAAAACTAATTGAGTCAAAAACACCAAGGCATAGAAAGATAAATCATTTGAGATAAAAGTGACTGGCTGAAAAAAGGCGTTGATAGAGGACCTGACAAAATAGATTGAACCTAAAGTAATCAGAGATCCAATAAAACTACCAACAAGTCCATAAAATATACCTTCTAGTAAAAACGGTTTTTTGACATAAAATTTTGAAGCACCTAAAAGTCGACTAATTTTTACTTCTTCTTTACGATTGGTTATTTTCATGCCAATAATAGTTGATACTGAAAAAAAGCTAGCAAGAAAGACCAACATGGTAACAATTAACCCAGATCGTCTAATTATTTTTGTCCAATCTAAAAGAGAATTAATAATGTCTTTTTGATAGATTATTTCATCAATAATATCAGTCTTTGTGGCATAATTTTGATATATTTTTTCGAGAGCTTCGGGATCGTTTACTGTAATTTCAAAAGAAGCTGGTAAGATGTCGGCAGTTACCATTTCGGTTAACATAGGATTGTTTTTGTTTTGTTGTTTATAAATCTCTAGAGCTTTTTCCTTTGAAATAAACTTAATTTCATTAACATTTTGATAACCGGCTAAATCTTTTTGAAGATTATTTATTTCTGCTTGATCCAACCCATCTTTTATAAAAATTGTAATTTCGGGTTTGGTTTCAAAATAAGTCAAAACTTTTGAAAAACCAGAGTTTACTATAATAAATAGAGAAACCAACATAAAACTAAAAGTCATTAGAACAAGCGCAATAAAACTCTGAATTGGAGAGCGTCTAATATGGTGCCAAGCAGTTTTTCGATTAGTCATCTTTTTTTGATTGTTTGGTTTTTTTTATAACTTTTTTTTCGTCTTGAGAATCTTTTTTGACTTCACCATCTTTAATTTCAATTTGTCGCTTGTCTAAAGAATTGACAATTTCTTGGTTGTGGGTGGTCATAATTATAGTAGTATGATTATTTTCGTTGATATCCTTTAATAGTTTTACTAGATTCCATGTGTTTACGACATCTAAATTACCAGTAGGCTCGTCGGCTAAAATAATTTTTGGTTCTATTGCCAAAGCTCTGGCTAATGCAGCTCTTTGAAGCTCCCCTCCAGATAATTGTGAAGGATATAAAAAACGACGGTTGTTAAGTTTTACTTGGTTTATCACTTCATCAATTTTGGCAGATATTTTTTCTTTGGGGTAATTGACGATATCAAGAATTAAAGCAATATTTTCTTCTACAGATTTGTCCATTATAAGCTGATAATCTTGAAAAATCACCCCAATTTTTCGTCTTACATTATCAATTTCTGATTTTGTGCCCAACGATATGTTTGTGTCATCAATTAATATCTCACCGTTGCTAGGCTTGATTTGGTTAAGAATTAACTTCAAAATAGTTGACTTGCCGGTACCTGATGGGCCAACAATAAAGACAAATTCTCCCGGGTTAATAGTAAAGCTAACATTTTTCAATGCGCTGATTACGCCAAAATTTTTATCAACATTTTTAAAAATTAATTTCATCTTATTCTAATATTTTAATACTACCAACATCCATAAACCAACCGACTTTGTTTGAATCATTGGTTTCTCCACTAACTTGAACCTTTTTACCAACAAATAAATCTAAATCAACAACAGATGATGTAAGGGCAGCGTTTTGAGTGACACCACCATCGCGGAGTAAGGTATGAGTGCCTTCGTTGTTGACTCCACCAGCCTTGATAGTGCCGACTGCGCTGTCAGAAAAATTTTGAGATAAATTGCCATAAGTAACACCAGTTTTAATCTCTTGACCCTCAATAATTTTAGCGGCTTCAATGTTTTTTGAAGTGTCTATATTGGAATCAACAACTGATTGTCTGGTTGGTAAAAAACGGGATATCCAAAAACCAGAGATTATAGCTACAACAACAATGACTATATATATAATTTTTGATTCTTTAGGTAACTTTAAAGGAGTTTTGGTGTTATTAATGACTTGATTTGAAGCTAAGTTTGGGATATCCATAAGTAGTTAATTAGTAAAAACTAATAATTAACAATTAATAATAATTCAGTATAACAAATTAGATGTTAGGTCGTCGATAATAGATCGCAAGAAGACTAAATTGAGTCGGAGAAAAATTGGTGGAAGGACTTGTATTCTTTGTCGCTAGGGATAAATACCCATTGTTTTTGAGAAAAGTAATTAGGGTGGTAAATCACGCCATTTTTTGAATTTGTCCCGACTGGTAGTTCTATCTTGTTTAGAGTTAATTTAGGTAAACCATCTTTTAAGACTGCTAACAGTTGAATAAGATTTAAGTCAGAAATATCTTTTATAATTTCCTTATCCCAAAAACGATATAACTCAACTGGATTTGAGTTACTATTTATAAAATCACCGATTTTTACTTTATTTAATAAAGCCTGGACAAGTAATTGTTGCCTTTGAATACGAGCTAAATCAGTCCCCCCTCCATTAATTGTCTCGGCTCCTTTTCGGGATCGAACAAATTCAGTAATATTGGTGGCATCTAGATGGATTAAACCAGATTTGAATTCAACTGTTTTGTATTTTGGAATATTGGTGGTCGGATTTTTTATATATTCCGGGTTTGGATATTGATTGTCAACAAATCCATTTTCTAAAGTAACATCGACTCCCCCAATTAAAGTGACAAATTTGATTAGATTATCAGTGGTTAAAACAACTACATGATCTATGGGTTGATTTATAAGTTTCCCAAATTGTTCTTTTATATAATTCAACTGATCTGGTTTTGTCAGGGATAAGGGATAAATTTCGTTTACTTTTGAATCTATATCGTAAAACCACAAATCTCGGGGAATTGATATTGTGTTTATCTTTTGGTTTTTTAAATTAAGAGAGACAAACATAATAGTGTCTGTCACGCTTGTTTTTTCTAACAAATCGTCTCTTTTGTCTAAACCAAGGACAACAAAATTAATTTTATCTTTTTCAAGGTAAGGGTTGTCTTTGTTAAGTGCGGAAAGATTATTTAAAATGTAGTCTGAAGATTTACCTAAGATAAGAGAGGCTTTTTGAAATATGGCTAATATTCCAAATAAAATAATAATAATAGTAACCAGAAAAGTTATAAATAACGATTTAAAAAATTTAGACATGTTACAATTTTAACTCAGATTCTATAAAAGCATCAATATCACCGTCTAACACTGATACGGTATCGCTGGTTTCATAACGAGTCCTTAAGTCTTTGACCATTTTGTATGGATGTAAGACATAAGAACGGATTTGTCTCCCCCATCCTGCCACAATATTTTCACCTTTAATATCTTGTTTTTCTTGTTCATTTTTTTCTTGTTCTAGTGACCACAATTTTGAAGATAGCATTTGGAGGGCTAATTCTCGATTTTGTTCCTGACTTCTTTGGCTTTGACAAGAAACACTAATATTAGTTGGCTTGTGGACAAGACGGACTGCAGTTGATACTTTGTTTACGTTTTGGCCACCATGGCCACCAGCACGATATGCAGAAAACTCGATATCTTGGGGATTTATTTTAAAATCAGAAGCGTCAATTAAAGGAACAACTTCGACTTTAGCAAAAGAAGTTTGTCGAAGCTGATCGGCATTGAATGGAGAAAGTCGGACTAATCGATGAACCCCCGATTCTTTTTTGAGATAACCATAAGCATACTTTTCACTTATTTTGAAATATATTGATTTGATACCAGCCTCTTCGCCTGGGGTAATGTCTAAGACATCATATTTCCAATTTTTACGTTCAAAATAGCGAAGATACATCCTTTGAAGCATTGAAGCCCAATCCATGGCCTCGGTCCCTCCTTGACCAGAATGAATTGAAAGAAGAGCATAATTAACATCATACTTTCCAGATAAATAGGTTTGAAGTTCTAACTTTGATATTTCTTGGTTGATATTATTAATAGAAGAGTCGATTTCGATATCTAGAGAAGGATCGGGTTGTTGTTGGGCTTGCGATACGAATTCTTCTAAATTTATAATTTGGCTTTCAATATTTTTGATATGGTTAGTAGTTTTTTGTAAATCAGAAATTTGTTGTAGAAGATCTTGGGCAACTGACGGGTTGTCCCAAAGATTTGAAATCTGAGATTCTTTTTCTAATTTGGACAAATTTTGAACCAGCATTTCATAGCCTAATTTCGTTTTGATAGACCCAAATTTGGTTTTGATTTCTTTTAGATCAACCATACTATTCATTGTCAATATTTTTAATTAAATCGTCGGAGATGTTTTTGATCAAATCTTTTTTTAGTTGTTTAATTTGTTTTTGAGGGAAACCATTTAATTGCAATTTGATGTAATCGACGGAATTTTTATATGTTTTGCCCAAAAATGTTTGATCAAAATGTTCGAGTTGATAACGACTATCAGAAGGAAGTTTTGAATATACAGTTCCCAATATTTGGCCACCAGAATTTTCTCCAACAAACGAAGTAGGATCTGCTTTTGCGGTAAAGGACTTTTGTTGTTGACTTAATATGTTTATTAAAGATGCAATTATTACAACAAAAATTGACAAACGAATAATACTTTTAAAGGTAATTTTTTGTTTTTTCTTTTTCTTGACCATAACCTTATTTGGTTAACTTGTCGGAGAGAAACTCGATGATTTCATCGCTACCTTGGAAACATTTTTGATTAATGGGGTCGAAACCAGTGGGAACACCAATACCTGATTCTCCTTGAAGTTGGGGGCAATATTGATTGACAGTATCTATCAATTCCTTTGAATTATTTTGATTTTTATAAACCTCTTTGGAATTAATTTTTAGTGTATTTTGTTGATTATTGACCTCTAACCATTCTTCTACGGTTTCACAATGAGGACAACCTTCACCCCAATAAAAAACTAAATCTGGATTTTCGTAAGTGTCTTGATTTGATGGTGGTTTGGATAAAAAAATAAATGTTACCACCAAAACAAGTCCAATTATTAATATATATATAAATTTTTTGATCATTTAGTATAAGTAGTGATTTCAATTATTTTGTCGCCTATTTGAATTTTGTCTAATACATCTAGTCCCGAAAT
>CAZCYK010000005.1:0-22861 GCA_964502975.1 uncultured Gammaproteobacteria bacterium
GTCCCGAGCAATGGTTTTTATGAATGGAAGACTGAAAACGGAATTAAAACTCCATATTACATTGAAGTTTCTAATCGGCCTCTTTTTGCCTTTGCTGGCATTTATGATTTGTGGGAGGAACCAGTCAGCGGCAGGGAAGTCTATTCTTTTGCCATAATTACGACCCAACCCAATGATGACATTAAACCAATTCACGACCGGATGCCAGTAATCTTGCGCCCCCAACAAGAAAAAGTCTGGCTTGATCATTCAGTTTTGACCTCCAAATTAGCCCCACTTCTCCGCCCATCATCTGAAAATTTGACAATAAAACAGACTAGTTTTTAAATTATTTTTATTATTTATACCAGACCAACAAGTGTTTAAATTCAAAAAATAGGTCACTCCATCCAGTGGCTTCTATCGTTCCAACCTTCAATACTCCAGCCTCTTTTTTTATCATAATTAAAAATTGAAATACCAGTATTTTTCATCCATAAAAAATTGTCTAATTTCTTAAACATTTTTCCATCATACTTCTCTTTATACATCATCAAACCAAACAAAACTCCTATAAAAGCTCCATGACTTATCACTAAAATTTTATTTTTGTTCTTTTTTAATAAAAACTCTAATGCTTTTTCTCCTCGTAGTTTCAAATCTTCAAAATTTTCTTCATCCGAATATCTCCAGGTTTGGTCTGCAAGATACATTTCTTCAACTTTATTCCAAATTGCTAATACTTCTGGATCAGTTTTGCTTTTACCAATGATTTCCGATGGTTTTTTCCTTTCTACAAATAAATCTGATTCTTCAAATTCTTTTCCAATTATTTTAGCAGTCTGTTTGGCTCTAGTCATTGAACTTGAGATTATTAAATCAAAATTTTCATCCTTTAATCTTTTAGATAAAGCCTCGGCTTGTCTAATTCCTTGTTCATTCAACGGAGTATCAGGAGTCTGACTAATTTTATTATCTAAGGAGTCAGTGTTCCCGTGTCTTATTAAATAAAGCTTCACATATATATTATAACCTCACACATATTAAGTGTTCTTATGAATATTTAAAGCTATTTATAAAAATGCTATAATTTTATTGAAATGTATAAAGGGAGGTGAGGTATGTGATTAAAAAAATGAATAAAAATATAAAAAATTTAGATGTCTGGGATATGGCTTGTACCAAATTGGCAGTTATGTTTTTTGTCATGTTTTTGTTTGTAATTTGGCCAGCATTTAGAGATTTTACCCTATCAGTCGGACCTTTGGTTTTATTTTTAGGTTGGGTAATTTTTGCTATTCGTCCAATTTCTAGATTTTTTTCTAAATAAATTTATAATTAAGTTATGATTAAACAATTTTTTGTAGCTTTTATAGCCTTTTTAGTGGTTGATGGGATTTGGCTGACTGTCGTTGCCAAAAATTTTTATGCCAAACACTTAGGTTATCTGATGGCCCCAAAACCAAATTTAACCGCCGCTGGAATTTTTTATCTAATTTATATTTTCACTTTAGTGATACTAATTCTTGCCCCTGCCTTGGAAAAGGGTTCACTAAGCACTGCCCTTTGGACTGGAGCTTTATTTGGATTTTGCGCTTATGCCACTTACGATCTCACCAATCTCGCTACCATCAAAGATTGGCCTCTACTAATCACTATCGTTGACTTAATTTGGGGGACAACTCTAACTGCCACTGTTTCTGGTATTAGTTATTGGGTTTTATCCAAATGGGCTTAACTTATAGTGCAGTTTTAATCTGGGCCTACATGACAGCTTGGTTTGTAGCTTCATTGTTAAAAAAAAGAAATGATATTGCCGATGTTGCTTGGGGTTTGGGTTTTATTTTAGTCACCATTTTTAGTTTAATTTATAATCCCAACCCAAAATTACTTATTTCACTTATATTAGTATCAATCTGGGGTCTTCGTTTGGCTTTTCATATTTATCATCGGAACAAAAACAAAAAAGAAGATTATCGTTATAAAAAATTCAAAAGTAGTCCTTATCTAAAAGTTTTTATCACTCAAGGCTTTTTTATGTGGTTAATAAGCTTACCCATTATTGGCTCAAGTGGAAATTTAAATTGGTTTAATTTAGTTGGAATTTTAGTTTGGCTAGTTGGTTTTTATTTTGAATCTACTGCCGACAAACAATTAAAAATATTTTTAAACAACCCCAAGAATAAAGGAAAAATTCTACAATCCGGTTTATGGGCATACAGTCGACATCCAAACTATTTTGGTGAAGTAACTATGTGGTGGGGGATTTGGTTATTAAATTTTAGTACCTTAAATTTGTGGACAATTGCTGGCCCACTCACTATTACCTATTTAATCCTAAAAGTTTCGGGAGTTCCACTTTTGGAACAAAAATATAAGGGGAACATTGAATTTGAAGCATATAAAAAAAGAGTTTCGGTATTTTTTCCTCTAAAACCCAAAAAAGTTGTTTGACTTTGTACTTACATTAGAACATACTAACATTAGAAACTAATTAACAATTTAATTTAAGGGGTGATAATTATGAACTTAAGTCCTTATACTTCTATTATTTTTGGAATTCTAATCTTAGTTTTTCCCAAACTAATCAATTATTTAATTGCTGCTTATCTAATAATCACTGGTTTATTAGCTCTTGGTATTTTATAAATTATTAGTTACTAATATCTTATGAATAAATTAAGAGGCAACAAAATACTTCGCCTTGTTGTTATTGGTCTTTTGATTCTTTTGGTCGCTTATTTTTTATATTCCATCTGGTAAATTTTTATGGCAATACCAAAATTTAAACCCTTAGCTGACACTTCCGAAAAAACAAAAAAATTTTTAAAACCACTCTTAATTGGGGTTGGTGCTTTATTACTTGGTGCTTTTGGATTGGAGGCTTCCAACAACGATTTTGATTTAGGCAAACTATTTAGTGGATCAACTCTCGAAGAATCAAAAGTAGCTCGAGACGATTCTGGTAATATTCTTTACGACAAAGAGGGGAATGTAGTTACCGATTCAACTATTGGCAAAAAAGCCAGTGACTACAATTGTGATGATTTCACTACCCAGCCCGAAGCTCAAAAATTCTTTCAAAAAATGGGGGGAGTCGACAAAGATATCTACCGACTTGATGGCAACAACGATGGCCAAGCCTGTGAGGCTTTACCCCAGTAAAAAAAAGTAGCCAATTTGAGGAGTTATTAATCAAATTAAGACTTTTGCCGCGTAAGTCTTCGTGGTTATCGTCTGTTAAAAAACAATAGACTATTTATTAGGCAACACAAACTCTTTCTCTGATATCAGGTAATTTGATGTCAACAAATTCGAAATCTCTTTTTCTAAATCCAAATTCCATTGCTTTTCTTGATTCATTACTCCCATGAGCAATCAAGACTGTTTCTAATTCACTTAAATTAAATCTCCCGAGAAATTCAAATATTTCTTCTTCTCCGGTTGCGTGACTCGAGCCACCCTCCAATAGAACCACATTTGCCCCATTGTATCCAGGTCTTTTTCGCTCTTCAAGTAAATCAGCTCCTCTAGTTCCTGGTACCTGGAAGCAACTAAAGATAACTGTATTTTTGGGATTCCTTAAAAAATTACCGTAGTAAGAACTTAAATAGTTACAAGATCGACCATCTTCCCCCATACCGCCACTGGTAAAAATTATCGCTTTTCTTGGTTCTCTAGCCATCAATGAAGCAAAGTTTAATGACTCAATATGATTTTTAACTTTATTCAAGCTACTCAGATTAAATCTCGATTGATTTTCTTGATCTGTTTTGTAGTAATAAGGATTGTCACCAAATCTTTTTGTTAAATAACGAGGAATAAGTTCTTGATAAATATCAAAGATTGTATCTAAGGCCGGTCCGTCACGAAAAAATTCTATGTCTTTTGGTAGTCTGTTTTCTCTCTGACTATTACGAATAATCTCCACGTTTTCCATGTGTCGATGTTTTATACACGGCATTAAAATATTTCCACCCTTTCTAATAGCTTTATTAATTTCGAGCCTAAAAGCATTAATTCTTTTATCAAACGAAATTGGTTGACCTTGGTAACAGGTTGACTCAACCATTACGGCATGAATTGGCTCATAAGGGTATTTTGAAGCAAACCTTCTATAACCACCAGTCAATAACTGCTCTGGTCTTCCTATATCTCCAGTAAATAAAGTATTTTTCCTGTTCAATAAATCCTTTACCAAGATTGATGAACTTCCTGGCGTATGCCCGTTTGGACAGAAAACAGCTCTAAGATTTTTATCTCGTGTTAATGGAACTTCTTCTAGAGGACTAACGACTTCAATGTTTTTTATGGTTTTTTTAACAGCATCTAATCCGTAATAAAAATTTTCAGAATTATTTTTTATCGAATGGGCCGAGTCAGTCAATGTTTTTTCAATTATTCTTTTGGTTATTTCGGTAGCAAATATAGTTGGTGTATATCCATAATAAAAAGCCAAAGGTAATTTACTTATATGGTCGGCATGGTCGTGAGTAATCAAAACTGATGGTTTGCCGCTAAAAATTTCCTGAAATAATTCTTCATTTCTTATTTCTTGTTTTGTTAATTTTTCTTCTAAACTTATTAAGTCTCCTCTTCCTTGAAAGATCCCACAATCGATTATTATTTTATTGAGTCCACTTTCATATGTGTGACAAGAGCCCGTAACTAGACCGCCAACTCCGCCATAAGAAGTGACTGTTGCCCCTCTTAAAAGCTCAACGGACATTATCCGAAATAACCAAAAACAAACAACATAACCAACATTATATTAATTTAAAAAAAACTACAATATAACATTCTAGGTCAAATTTTAGGTTCGAAAATCTACTAAAAAAACAATGGCTAATATAATAATAACAAAAAAAATATTTAGATTGTCAATATAGAAATAATTGACCTATATTTATATATTTATTTAGTCAAAAAAGTTATATTTTTTATGTTAAAATAAGGAGATTAAATATAGGCAATCACGATTAAAATTCGTAGCTGTGCCGCAACTGTTTAGCCAGAAAACTATATTTATGCCAATTACTATTTAATCCCGTGCAGGAACTATGAAAAATAAACAAAAACTCTTTTTTCCCGTTCTTATTGTTATCGTTATTTTAGGTTTTTTTTTAATTAAGCTCCCCAAACAAACGACTCCGCCCTTAGAGAATGATACCCCGGTTGCGACCGTATCTCCCGTAACAAGTCCATTAGTAGATCAATTTGAATATCCTGGTATAGATGGTGTTGATGCGCTGACTTTACTCAAACAAAAAACCACTGTTGAACAAGACTCAAGTGGGATGGTCGTTTCAATTTCTGGTCGTCAAGCCGACAATAGTCAACGTGAATTTTGGTCTTTTTATATTAATGGAGAATCAGCCCAAGTAGGGTCTGCCTCTTATATCACCAAAGACAGTGATGTTATTAATTGGAAAATTGAAAAATATTAAACTATGAAAAAAATATTATATCCTCTGTTAGTTGTTGCAGTCGCCGCCATTATTCGTCTGTTACCCCACCCACCCAATTTTTCTCCCATCGCGGCTATGGCTTTGTTTGGTGGTGTTTATTTTAGTAAAAAATATGCCCTAATTATCCCAATTATTGCTCTTTTTATTTCTGATATCTTTTTAGGATTTCACTCAACCATCCCTTTTGTCTACGGCAGTTTTTTGATTACGGGGTTAATAGGTCTATGGCTAAAAAATCATCGAGATTTTAAGTCAATCTTGGCTGGAACCCTTTTGTCGTCAATTTTATTTTTTATTATTACCAATTTCGGTGTCTGGTTAGTTGGTAGTCTTTATCAAAAAAACATTACTGGTCTAATTCAATCATATGTTATGGCAATCCCATTTTTTAGATATACCATGGTAGGGGATCTATTTTATACTGGGATTTTCTTTGGCGCTTATCAAGCAGTTTTTTCAAAAAGACTTAAGGTTGCGCTCGAGTAATCTAAAAAATTATTCTTTATTCTTCTTGTGGCAAAAATTCTTCACCGTTGTCACTTACTGTCTGTCCTGCCTTTAACCACAGTACATAATCACAACCAGTAGCTTTTTTGGCCTCTTTGTCCCATCCCGAAGTTGAACATTTTTTCATTTTTTTACCATTTGCAGTTGTATACAAAACCAACTTTTCACCACACTTAGGGCAAGTTTCGTCTAATGGTTCTGACGTTCCATTTATCCATTCGACATAATCGCAACCAATCACTTTCTTGGCTTCTTTGTCCCAGCTACCAGCACTACATTTTTTCATTTTTTTACCAAACCTGGTTACTTGCAATACCAATGCTGCTCCACATTTTGGACATTTCTCGTCCAATTCTACTGGCTCAACTTCTAACCATTTTACATAATCACAGCCCTCATTTTTGTGAGTTTGTGGATTCCAAGAACCTTGGCTACATCTTTGTAATTTTCTACCGGTGGCGGTCTCGCTAATTGGACTAAGCTGGGCTCCACATTTTGGACATGTTTCTTCTGTTTGATTCATAGTATTACTATACTAACATTTTAAAAACTGGTAAGATACTACTTCAATGATTACAAAATTAGGTAAAAAAAAATTGCAACAACACCTCTTGGCACTTCAACTTGAGTTAAGTCAAACCTGTGAACAGCGTGGAGTAGCGGCTGAAGGTGGCGATTTAAAAGAAAACTCAGCTTATATATATTTGGGCGAGAAAGCCTTGGTTCTTTATTCTCAAATAGATCAGGTAAAAGCCGACTTAAGAGAATCAATTGTCCAATCTGCTCCAACTCAAGATCACACCGTCGATTTTGGTAGTCGGTTAAAAATTAAATTTGAATCAGACGGTCGCGAAATAGATATTGTACTGGTGGGCAAAAATGACGCCCATCTAAAACCAGAGTGGATTTCTTCTGACAGCCCCCTAGGGTTGGCGCTTTTGGGTAAACACAAATCTGACCAAGCTTTGGTCAATGGTCAATCTGTCACAATTCTTGATATTTCTATTGGTGATATATAATTAATTAATGAAACAACCAGTCTTGATTATCGTCTCTGGGCCACCAACTAGTGGCAAAACTACTCTAGCCAAATCTATTGCTCAAAAATTTAATTTACCCCTCATTACCAAAGACAGTCTAAAAGAAATTTTGTTTGACACTATTGGTTGGAAAGACCGAGAGTGGTCCAAAAAGCTTGGTTCTGCCAGTTTTTCAATTATGCACTATCTTCTTGATTCGCTAATGGCCACAAATCAATCAATTATCATTGAAGGTAATTTTAAAACCGAATTTGAAAGTGACCATATCAGGCCTCGGCTTAAACAATTCAACTATCAAGCAATTCAAATTATGTGCCAATGTGATGGCAAAATTCTTTTTGACAGATTTAAACAAAGATCTGAGTCAGGAGATCGTCACCCGGGACATTGTGATACTACTAATTATGAAGAACTCAAAGACAGCCTATTAATTGGTAAATATGAACCTCTAGACATAGAAAGCCCAGTAATTATTTTTGACAGTACCCATCTTGACCAAATAGATTATTCAAAAATTTTTGATCAAATAGCTCCACTCCTCTAAACAAATTTAAGTTTATATTTGCGTTTTTATCAAACTCATACTAAAATAGTCGGAGTATGATACATCTAAAAAATATTTCTGTTTCAGTCGAAGATAAAAAAATTTTATCCGATATAAATCTAACCTTAAAGTCAGGTCAAATAGTGGCTTTATTGGGGCCAAATGGTAGTGGTAAATCCTCAATTGCCCTGACTTTGGCCGGTCACCCAAAATATAAACTAATTTCTGGAAAAATTTTAATAGACAACCAAGATGTAAGTAATTTTTCTCCAGATAAACGGGCTAATTTAGGTTTGTTTTTGGCCAATCAATCTCCTCTGGCTATCCCTGGCCTAAACGTCAAAAGTTATTTATGGCTTCTTTACAAAAAATTCAATCAATCAAAAAAAATAACCTTATCTGAGTTTAGAGATTGGCTTGACACAGAAACCAATCAGCTTGATATTAAAAAAGAACTTTTAGACCGAAGTCTCAATGACGGTTTTTCTGGTGGTGAAAGAAAAAAAATGGAAGTACTCCAAATGTTGGTAACTCATCCCAAATATATTATTCTTGATGAGATTGATTCCGGTCTCGATGTTGATGCCCTAAAAAAAATCTCAATCAAAATCAACCAGTTAGCCAAAACTAACAAATCAGGTATTTTGATTATCACTCATTACAATCGGATTTTAAAATACTTAATTCCAAATCAAGTTTTAATTTTAGAAAAAACTAGTATCAAAAATAGTGGTGGATTAGAGCTTATTGATCAAATCGAAAAAAATGGCTTCCAAAAATAAATCTACAAATTCATCATGGCAACAAACACCGTATAAATACGGATTTTCAAGCCCCGAAAATTTTGTTTTCAAAGCAAAAAAGGGTATCGACGAGTCTGTAGTTCGCCAAATTTCAAGAATTAAAAAAGAGAGTTCTAAGATGCTTGATTTTCGCCTCAAGTCTTACGAATTTTTCATAAAACAAAAGATGCCCCTTTGGGGACCAGACTTGTCCAAAATTAATTTTGAAGATATTTATTATTATCTAAAACCAGTCGATCAAGAAACTCACAAATGGTCGGATGTCCCAAAAGATATAAAAAATATTTACGACAAATTGGGCGTACCCAGTGCTGAAAAAAAATATTTAGGTGGAGTCAAAGCCCAATATGAATCAGAAATTATTTATGGCAGTCTTCTAAAAAAACTTTCTTCACAAGGAATTATTTTTTGCAGTATGGACGAAGCTTTAATCAAATATCCCGATTTGGTATGGTCTCATTTTAGTAAAATTGTCCCCCAAAACGACAACAAATTTGCTTCTCTAAATAGCGCTGTTTGGTCTGGTGGTTCTTTTATTTACGTCCCCAAAAATGTCAAAGTTGATATGCCCCTGCAGGCCTATTTTCGAATAAATAGCCCAAATATGGGTCAGTTTGAGCGAACACTTATTATTGTCGACCAAGGTGCTTCTGTTCACTATTTAGAAGGGTGTACTGCTCCAATTTATACCACTGATTCGCTTCATGCTGCTGTGGTTGAAATTTTTGTGGCCAAGGGTGGGCACTGCCGTTATACTACGATTCAAAATTGGTCAACCAATGTGTATAATTTGGTCACCAAACGAGCTTGGGTAGAAGAGGATGGAGTTATGGAGTGGATCGATGGCAATTTGGGTAGCAAAGTTACTATGAAATACCCTAGTAATATTTTGGCTGGGCCTCGGGCTCACGGAGAAATTTTGTCAGTCGCTGTGGCCGGCAAAAATCAACACCTTGATGCTGGCGGCAAATTTATTCACCTGGCCCCAAACACTACTAGTCGAATAATTTCCAAATCTATCAGTCTTGATGGTGGTAGGAGCAGTTACCGAGGGCTAGTCTCAATTAGCAAAGGTGCTACCAATTCCCGTTCAAAAGTAGTTTGTGATGCCCTTATCCTTGATGACTTATCACGATCCGACACCTATCCAACCAACAAAAACTTTGAAATTTCGTCAACCATTGAGCACGAGGCTACTGTTAGTAAAATTGGTGAAGAACAATTGTTTTATCTAATGTCTCGTGGGTTTAGCGAATCCGAGGCCCAAGGGATGATTGTCAACGGTTTTTTAGAGCCCATTGTCAAAGAATTACCTCTAGAATATAGTCTTGAGTTAAACCGACTTATCAATCTTCAAATGGAAGGAGGTTTAGGATGAAACATACCCAAATCTTAAATAAAGTTGGTCAAAAAAAAGATTTTTCCAAATCAATTATTGTCAAGTCTGGCCAAAATGTTGATTTTGAAACTTCAACTCAAGTAACTTCATCCCAAACAAAGGGGAATGTTTCTATCAAAGCAGTCGTTATGGAAAATGGCAATTTGACCTTAAGAGGAATTATTAAAATAAAACCCAAAATTAATCAGGTTGAAGCTTTTTTAAAACATACCATTCTCTTGGTCGGCAAAAATTCTAGGGCTATTTCTATCCCAGAGCTTGAAATAGAATCTCATGATGTCAAAGTATCCCATTCTTCAACTATCGGCCAAATCGATTCAGAACAATTATTTTATCTTATGTCTCGAGGTTTTAGTCGTGCTCAATCAACCAAAATTATTATTAATTCATTTTTATCAAAAAATTAATGAAAACAGATTTTCCTATATTTAACCTTAACCCAAATCTTATTTATCTTGATAGTGCCGCTACGGCCTTAAAACCTGGGTATGTCATCGACAAAGAAAATGAGTATTACACCAAAATTAGCGCCAATATTCATCGCGGACTTTACCAAACTTCTCAGTCGGCATCCAAATTGTATGATCAATCCCGCCAGATTGTGGCTGATTTTATCAATGCCAAAACGTCTGAAATTATTTTTACTTCTGGTACCACCGCATCTATCAATTTAGTTGCCGCTTCTTGGGGTGAATTCAATATCAGTTCTGGTGATGAAATATTGATTACTCAAATGGAACATCACTCCAATTTAATTCCTTGGCAACAATTAGCACTTAAAAAGAAGGCTGTTTTAAAGTACATTCCTGTTACTAACAATTTTGTATTAGACGAATCCTCAATCCCGGTCTTGATTACCCCAAAAACAAAAATTGTCTCACTTACTCATATTAGTAACGTCTTGGGAACAATTAATTCAATAAAAGAAATTACTCAAGTTATAAAAAAAATAAATCCAAAAACTTTAGTTTTGGTTGATGGTGCTCAAAGTATCGCTCATATGCCCATTGACGTTGCTTCTTTAGGAGTTGATTTTTTTGCTTTTTCTGGGCACAAACTTTATGGTCCCACTGGAGTCGGAGTTCTTTTTGTCAAAGAAAATGTTTATCAAAATATGAAACCGGCCCTTTTTGGTGGGGGAACCATCAAAGAAGTTTTTTGGGACAAGACCACCTTTATTGACCCGCCCGAAAGTTTTGAACCAGGGACTCCGCCAATTGCTCAGGTAATCGGCTTGAGTCAAGCAATTGAATATCTTAAATCACTTGGTTGGCAAAAAATTATTGATCATGAGACCAAATTAGTCAATTATGTTTTAGAAAAATTTAAATCTATCCCTCAAATTAAAATTTTTGGGCCCAAAGACTTTCGAAGCGGAGTAATTTCTTTTGTTTTCAAAGAGACAAAACTCCCTCAACCCCACGACTTGGGCGATATTTTATCAAGTCGTTACAATATTGCTGTTCGCACCGGTTTTCATTGTGCCATGCCACTTCATCACTTGTTTGGTCTAGATTCTGGTTCTACTCGAATTAGTTTTGGTGTGTACAATACCACCAAAGATATCGATATTTTAATCAAAGGAATTAAAAAATCAATTAAAATATTTAAATAAATTATGGACAATTTATATCAACAAATAATTTTAGATAGATATAAAAACCCCCTAAATCAAGGAAAAATTGATGGTGGGGTTGAAGTTGAAGAGGTCAATGTTCTCTGCGGTGACAAAATAAAAATCTGGCTTAATATTGAAAGCGGGGTTATCACTGATGCCAAATTTATTGGTAGCGGTTGTGCTATTTCTGTGGCCGCCACCGATATTTTAATGGATTTAATCAAAGGTAAAAATATTAATGATGTCGTCAATATGAGTGGTTCACAAATTGAAACTGAAATGGGAGTAGAACTTTCAAGTGTTCGCAAGCGTTGTGCTTATATTGGTCTTGAAGCAATCAAAAAAATTAAAGAATCCCTAAAAAAACTATGATAACTATTCCCAAAAGCGTTGAATATAGCGTTGTCTTTATTTCGTTCCTTTCAAAAAATGAAGACAAAATTATTTCTTTAAAAGAAGTTTCCCAAAAATTAAATCTACCTTATAGTTTTCTCTCAAAACTGGCTCCAAATTTAGCTTCTGGCAACATTATTGAATCACAAGAGGGCAAAAGTGGTGGTTACAAAATGAAAGCAGGGTGGAAAAATAAAAGTTTTTACGATCTTTTGGTAGCTTTGGGCGAAAACAAAGCTATGGTTAGTTGTCTTGGCGGTAAAGTATGTGCTCACTCTCGCGGCTGTTCTATTAGAAACATTTGGCAAACCGTCGAATCTAGCTGGCAACAAGAACTTAAAAAAATTAAATTAAGTCAGATTTAATTTTTCAACCTCTTTTGCGGCCATTAGATAGGACAAAACCGACTCTGCTCCTTGATTTTGATTGACTTTTTTTTCTTCTAAACCATCATAAATTCCCCCAGTTTTTTCATTAATTACATCAACTCCCAAAACATTTTTTCCCAAATACCAGCTCCAAGCCAGAGATGCTAATTTTTTATATTTTTCGTCATTAGTAATTTCATAAGCCAATGTATACGCTTCTACCATAGTTCCAGCCTCAATCGGCTGTTGATCAAACACAGCTCTGTTCCCCGATTTGGTAAACCAACCTCTGTTACCGGGAAACGAAAGACATTTCTGTTTTTTATCAAACGTTATTTCTGTCAAGAAATCCAAAGATTCGATTGCAACTTCTAAATATTTTTTATTTTTTGTTAGTTGATATGCCACCAAAAGCGACATAGGTACTCGACCATTGTCATATGTCATTTCTGGGTCAAACCATTTCCAGTCATCACTTTTCTCATCTATATATTTGTTAAGAAGTTTGTCGGCCCAAAATTTAATTTCTTCCTTTCGATAATATTGTAAACCCAAAACTGTGTGTGCCATGACTCGAGTCCAAAAACTGTCATTACTTTTTATTAAAAGGTAAATTTGGTCATACAGTTTAATTGCTCTGTCTCTAAGTATTGGGTCGTGTTTTATTATTTCGCCCAATGCCACCAAAGTACGACCACAGTGTTCACCTCCAGACTCAAACCCTTCTTTCCAAGTCAAGTCCTGATTCAAGTCATCATAAAAATCACCGTTTCTTAGGGCTTGCTCCAAAAATGAGAAATATATTGGTTTTACTTTGTTCAAGTTTAAATCTTTATATCTCAAACATATTTGCAAGGCCCGAGCATTGTCATCTACACACCATCCCTCAACATAATTTGGATGATGATAAATACAATGTTCGATTAATCCAACTTTATCAGTAATTTTTAGAAGATATTCAATTTGTTTTTTGGTGTTCAGTTCCATATTTCTTTATTGTATTTTCAAAAAAATCTAGATGTTGCAAAGCAACACTTGACCAAGTCATAAATCGGCCATATTCATAAGCTTTCTTTTCCATTATTTTTCTTTTCTCTGTATCACCCCAAATATCTACGACCGCCCTAGCTATCGATGTTGAATTTTTAAATGGCACAATTACACCTCGGCCATCACCCAAAATCTCTTCAGCATAGACATATCCAGTTGAAATACACAATTTCCCGGCACCCACAGCATAAGCCAAAGCTCCAGACGAAGATTGTTGTTTGTCTAAATATGGTGTGATATAAAAATCCATCACCTTCAGCCAATCACACAGTTCCTCTATAGAGACATATTTATTGACAAATTTTATGTTTTTTTGAATTCCTAATTTTTTAATTTTGTCTTTTAATTTGTTTCGATATTTTTCACCTTCAGTTTTTAATATGTTTGGATGAGTTTGTCCAATTACTAAATATAGAACTTCAGGATATGTTTTGGCGATCTGGGCAACTGCCTCGATTGAATAATCAATTCCTTTATTTTCAGACAACAAATTAATATTTCCCAAAACTAATCTTCCTTGTAGTTTTTTCTTTTTTTTGTAGCTTTCAGTTCCGTTAAATGTAAAATTTGGGGTACCGTGGGGGATTACAGCAATATTTTTTTTGTTTACTCCATATAATTTAACCAATTTTTGAGCAGTGAAATTTGTCATTACTGTTATTCCGTCAACATATTTCACAATATCTTTAAAAGTTCTTCCCCATTCATTGTTTGGGTCTTCAACAATAGTATGACAAGTCATTACCTTTGGTTTTTTTACTAATTTTAAAAAATTGACTAAATAATTTCCACAAAACCCTCCAAAAATTCCAAATTCATGTTCAATTAAAACCACATCGCAACAAGAATTGTTCACATATTCCGCAGCTCTTTCGTAAGACTTTGGATCATTATAATCAATTTTATATTTGACCTCCCAAGGGAAATCGATGCTTTCATTTTCTTTGACCACAGCCATAATTTCAGCCAATGCGTTTGGATTTATTAGATTTATTGAGCTAGTTACATCTTTTGTAAAAGTAGCGATACCACATTTTTGGGGTATATATGTCGACAAATATATTACCTTAATAGGTTTTCTGTTTTTCATGATAATTCCTTTAGTAAATCGCTAACACTCAAAGTTCTCACTCCAATAACATCATCGGCTGCTCCGTAATATATTGACAACGTATCGCCCTTAATTGATGTCCCTGTTGGAAAAACTACATTATCAACCATTCCTTTTTTCTCCCAAATTTCTTCTGGTGAAAATAAAGGGTAGGGTAATTGTCCAATTACCTTTTGGGGATTATTTAAATCTAACAACGCCGCTGAGGCTCTATAAATTTTATTGCCTTTATGTTCAGACACAGAGTGATAAATCATCAACCAACCTTTTTCAGTTTCAATTGGTACCGCACCACCTCCTATATATCCTAATTCATGTTCAAATTTTGGGTCTAAAATAATAAAATTACTTAAATTTTTTAAATAATTTCTCCAAAAATCTTGTGTTAACTGTGCAAAATCATCAAAATAACAAATTTGAATTCCTGGTAAAACTCGGTGTATCAAAGCAAACTGTCCGTTAATCTTTTTAGGGAAAAGCATAGCATCTTTTTCCCAAAGATGGACATTATCACCATTTTCATATCTAAAATATTGTTCAAAAAAAGTATATTTATCCGTTACCCCCGAATCTCTAAAAATATCCTCGGCTTCATCATAAGAAATTTGAGGGCTAATTAAACCCTTTTTTGTCCAATGAACCAAATCATTACTCGTTGCATAAGCAATCAAAGCATTAATTCCATCGTAGGCGGTATATAAAAGATAATATTTCCCATCCAAAAAAGTAATTCTTGGGTCTTCTATCCCCATTCTTTCGTAAAGATATTCTGGTACCACGACTGGAGCATCACTTCTATTAATCACTTGACCATCTTTAATCTGGCAATAACCAATTGTTGAAAAATTTCTCTTTCTTACCGCTCGGTAAAACATGTGTGTGATCCCATCTTTATCAATACAAGCCGGATTGAGAACTCCTCCATTTTCAAATTCAATATTTGGTCTACTTTCAAGTAGTATTTTGCCCTTACTTACGTCAATCATATAACAATATCAAAGTATATCCTGTTTTCCAAAAATTACAACCTTAATAAAAATATGTTGTTGTTTTAACTTAACCACTATTCATTAAGTAGTAATTAATAATTAAACTCTCTATAATATTTTTTATGCATCTTCTTTATATTTCAAAAGATAAAATCGAGATTTATAAAAATTGTAACAAAGTTAGTGAAGTCTCTTGGACAAAAGAAAACTTAACTCAAGTCTTCACTCAAATCAAAGCAAATTTTTCCTCCCGTTTTAGAATTTTATTATCAGACCAGTTTATTAGTATCACCAGTCTTGTGGTTTCCAAAAAAGATTCAAAAAAACGTCGACTAATCCAAACAAAGGCACAGCTGATAATTAGTCAAAATTTAGATCAAACAGCCTGGGATTATAAAGTAGTCGCTAACCTTGGTAACCAAAAATTAGTTCAAGTAATTCATACTGATAAAAATTTTTTCGACCAACTTCGATTTGCAGTTTATAGCGCCAAATTGAAAATCAAACTAGTTGAAAGTCTCTCAACCAGTATTTGTCGTTTTTTACCAAAAAATAAATTAGTTTTTTTGCTTTATCAAAATTTGGTCGTAATCTCATTCAACCGAACCCCAATTTATTCCAAAATTTTGGACAAAAAACTTACTCAAGGCGATATCGAAGAAATTTTTACTTACACCAAAGATAGATTTAAAATTTTTCCTCAACAAATTATTTTTTCACCCACTGGCGACACTGCTTTTTCGCCATATGATTTTTCTGCCCTTACTCCCGAATATCTAGACATTAATCCAATTAGTGGCTTGATTCACTCCGACAATCTTTCAGGCCCAGACGAGGCTACCTCTCGTCTAGAGATAAAAAATTCGCCTCCAGTTGTTGTCGATCAATCTTTATTAGTAAAAAAGATAATCATTATTTTAACCTTATGTATCTTTGTTGTTTTATTTTTAATAATTGGTGGTAAGAAATTATTTTCACCAAATACGAATCAAATTAATCCAGCTTCTTCTATCACTCCAACCATTATCCCAAGCCCTACTCCCACAATAAATTTTGATTTAATAAAAATTCAAGTTTTAAATGGTAGCGGAATTTCTGGAGAAGCGGCCAAGGTAACCGAACTTTTATCCCAAAATAAGTTTAAAGTGACCAAAACGGGTAACGCTCCAAATTATGATTTTGTCAAAACAGAAATTCAAGTGAAAACTTCAACCTCAACATCGGTTACTGATTTGTTAATCAAATCCCTTGAAAGTGAATATACTTCCACAATTTCTGCAACCAGACTACAAGAGTCTGACGAATACGATGTTAAGATTACTACAGGAAAGCCATTAGAAAATTAAATTATTTATGAAAACAAAATTAACAATTAATTGGTTCAAGTTAGTTGTTTCCATATTGATTACCGAAGGTGCAGGCATATTTGGAAGTATTGCCACTTCTAGTTCGGTCAAAAGTTGGTATGTCACCGATGTAATTAAGCCCAACTTTAACCCACCCTCTTGGTTATTTGCCCCAGTTTGGACTTTATTATTTTTATTGATGGGAATTTCTCTTTATAGAGTTTGGCAAAAGAAAGGGGACTTGTTTTGGTTTTGGACCCAATTACTACTTAATATCATTTGGTCTTTCTTATTTTTCGGTTTCCGTTCACCCACCCTCGCTTTTTACGAGATACTTGTCTTGTGGGCAACTATTTTAATCACCATTGTTAAGTTCCAAAAAATTGACCTACTTGCTTCTAGATTGCTATATCCATATTTAGTCTGGGTGACTTTTGCCTCAATCCTAAACTATTCCATCATGGTACTAAACTAACTTCTGGTAAAATAACCCCATGCCTTTAGAAATAAATGATTACGACTACTATTTGCCCATCCATTTGATAGCCGACAAACCTTGTTCAAAAAGGGATCAATGTCGTTTGCTGTGTCTAGACAAAAAAACAGGTTCTGTCTCTCACCAAATATTTAAAAATTTGATTGATATTTTAACCCCAAATGATGTTTTAGTCTTAAACCAGAGTAAGGTTTTTCCCGCGCGTATTTTTGGGAAAAAAGATAGTGGGGGAGATATTGAAGTTTTATTAATAAGACAACTAAAGTCCGATCTTTGGCTGGCCATTTCCAAACCTCGCCCCAAAGTTGGCAAGAAAATAATTTTTGATCAAAATTTGAAGGGAGAAGTAACAAAAAGTGACCCAATAACCGGCCAAATAGAAATTAAGTTTAATCAACAAAACGAAAAAATTTTTCAGACTTTAGACAAAATTGGCCACACTCCATTACCCTCTTACATTCATTCTTGTCAAAAAGAATCTCAACTTCGATATGAATACCAAACAGTTTATGCCAAAACTCTTGGTTCAGCTGCCGCCCCCACCGCTGGTCTTCATTTCACCAAAAATTTGTTATTAAAGTTAAAACAGAAAGGAGTCCAAATCGAATACATTACTCTTCATGTCGGCTTGGGTACTTTTCAAAATTTACGGCCAGAGAATCTAGAAACCAAAACCTTGCATACCGAATTTTACGACATTGCCTCCCTAACTGCTAAACGCCTTAATATAGCTAAGAATAGCGGTAAAAGAATTATCGCCGTTGGTACCACTACAGTAAGGACTTTAGAATCAGCTGTCAACAATAAAAATAAAATTAAACCAGGGACAAGCGAAACAAATATCTTTATTTATCCTCCATACAATTTTAAATTCATTGATGCCTTAATTACCAACTTCCATCTCCCCAAGTCGAGTCTATTAATGCTGGTTTCAGCTTTTGCTGGTAAAGACAAAATTTTTTCAACTTATAAACAAGCTATTGAAAATAAATATCGATTTTTTAGTTTTGGTGACGCTATGTACATTTATTGATATAATACTATATATGATGAAAAAACACCTAAAAGGTTTTGTTGAATTTGTAAGGACTCAAGGAGTTGTCGGTTTAGCTGTTGGTTTTATTATGGGCAGCTCTATTACCAAACTGATTACTTCTTTTGTTAATAATCTGATTAACCCATTAGTTGGGTTATTGCTTGGTCCTATCGGTAATCTCGCCAATGCTTATCTCCAAATCGGCTCCGCCAAAATTATGTTTGGTAATTTTATCAATAGTCTAATCGATTTTATTATCATTGCCTTTGTGGTCTATTTTGGGGTCAAGGTATTCAACTTTGAAAAATTAGACAAAAAAGACAAAAAATAATTTTTTATTTTTTCTTTTTTATAGCCTCAATAAAAGCCAAAAATATCGGATGTGGGGTGAGGGGACGAGAAATATATTCTGGATGAAATTGAGTCCCAACAAAAAATGGATGGTTTTTCAATTCAACTGCTTCAACCAGTTTACCGTCGGGTGAAGTCCCCGAAATTACCAATCCAGATTTTTCTAATTGCCCTATATATTGATCGTTAACCTCATAACGATGACGATGTCTTTCAAAAATAACATTTTCATTTTTCCCAAATTTAATTTTTGAATTGTTTTCTGTCCTCCATGGGGCTTGGGTGTTGTCACCAAATTTTTTATAAATTTCACTAAGTTTTGTTTTTTCCACTAGTTTACATGGCCACGAACCTAGTCGGATAGTTCCTCCGTATTGTTTCTTTTTTAAATATTCTTCTTGATCAGGCATCACATGAACTACTGGATATTTAGTTTTATCATCTACTTCAGTTGAATTTGCCCCAGCTAATTTCAAAACATTTCTAGAAAATTCAATTACTGCTGTTTGCATTCCAAAACACAAACCCAAATAAGGGATTTTATTTTCCCGCGCAAACTTGATTGCCTCGATAATTCCTTCTACTCCGCGGCTACCCCAACCTTGGGGTACAATAATTCCGTCATATCCCTTCAAACATTTAACATTAATATTATTAGAATCAATTGCTTCTATCTCAATTTTTACGTCGTTTTCTATGGCCGCATGTTTAAGTGCATCCAACACCGAGACATAAACATCTTTATGATTACCTTTACCCGATTTTACGTATTTACCCACCAAAGCTACTTTTACTGTCTTTTTTGCTTTCTCCATTTTTTCGACCATACTTTTCCATGGCTTAAGGTTTAATGCATGGTTTTTTATATTAAAATGTTTTCTTATTTTTTTTACCAATCCCTGTTTTTCCAAAACAATAGGCACTTTATATATTGATGTACAATCTGGATCATCAAAGATTGAATCGTTTTCCAAAAAGCATCTTTTTGCCAAAGTTTCTAACCTTGGGTCGTCCATTCCCACTTCACTCCTAGTGATCAATATATCAGGCATAATTCCGGTAGTTCTAAGTTGAGAAATAGCATGTTGAGTTGGTTTAGTTTTTAATTCTCCGACATTTTTTAAATAGGGAACATATGACACCATTACATACATTGTTTTTCTTTCGCGACCAATTTCTCGAGCGGCGTATAAAAATGGTAAATTTTCAATATCACCAGTTGTTCCACCAATTTCAACAACAACAAAATCATACCCTTTTTCAAGTTCATAAAATCTTCTTTTTATTTCATTGGGAACATCAGGTATCATTTCTACATCTCTACCTTCATATTTAAAAGCCCTCTCGTTTTCAATAATAGTTTTATAAACTTTTCCAGAAGTAATATTATTGTCTTTAAAAAAACTTTGGTTTAAAAATCTTTCATAATTTCCTAGATCTTGATCAATTTCACCTCCATCTGTAGTCACAAAAGTTTCTCCATGTTCTGCTGGTCTCATTGTTCCCGCGTCAATATTCAAATAAGGATCAATCTTTATATGGTTAACCTTAAACCCACAAGACTTGAGTAATAACCCGATCGATGCCGAGACAACACCTTTTCCCAAACCACTAACCACCCCACCTGTCACAAAAATATATTTCATGCTTACAATTTTATCCATAAGTTTTTAAAAAAGAAACATCTTTATTTCTTAGCAATTTAGTGGTTAAATAAAACGATTATCACAATTCCCAAAATTCCAACCGAACTTCCCTAAAGTCTTTAACTTCTTTTTGTTTATATCCCAATTCAGTCATTTTTTTATTTGTATCTATCCCATGAATAATGTCGCCATAAGGAATTACCACCACCCTGTTTTCTTTTGGTAGAGAAACCTTGATATCTTCAATTTGAATTGTTGGGTTATAAAATTTAATTGGATCCCCAAAGGATTCAATCATATAAATCTTTTGATTATTTTCCAAACTTCCTGATAAACTTTTCCAGTCTTCTCGATGCATTTTGGGGTTTAATAAATATATTAAGCTAAAAACCAAAAAACCTATAGATAAAAATATTTTATTTTTTTGATTTTCTATTTTAGCCAAAAGCAAAGTCAGTACCGGGATTAAATACAAAAATCTAAAATATTGTAATAGTGGTGATTTAATAGAAAAAATAATTCCAAAAATTATTGGTAGTAGTAACAAACTTCCCAATTCCTTGTTTTTAAAAATATTTTTAACAGTCAAACCCCAGACCACTATTGTCCATATTCCACCAATCAAAAAATAAAGACTTTTTGGATACCAACTTATTCTTCCCAAGCTAAATTTAAGAGGAATTAGGGCAAGATTTTTCAAGTTTACTTTTCCCAATACCAAACTCCAATTGGTAACCTGAGTTAACATTTCTCCTGAATTTTTTAGTTGTCCTATCAGTAGTTGACTTACAATCAATATTGCTAGCATTATCCCCAGAGAACTGCTCAAAAATAATTTATATTTTTTAGTAAAAAGTAGATATAGAATCATTGCTCCCACCAGAAAAATAGAACCATAAAAAGTTGTAAAGGCCAAAAATGTCATCAAGTTAAAACCTAAAATATTTTTCCAACTAATTTTATACCCTGAGCCTGTCGAAGGGATTATTTTTATCCAAAAATAAATTGCCCCAGTTAGCCACATTACCACCATTGAGTACATTCTTAATTCTTGAGAATAATAAATTAATAATGGGTTTACTGCCACCAACATGGCCGCCCAAAATCCATATTTTTTGTTTTTGATTTCTGTGCCAATCAAATATACTAGCCAAATTGTAATTAGCGAAAAAATCACCGAACTTAATCTCATTACTTCAACCCCGTCACCAAATATTTTTGTCCATATATTTAAAAACCAATAATGTAACGGTGGGTGAAAATCAAAAATCGAAAAACGAGAAACTATTTGGTTTATTGGAAGTTTGGCCACATTGGCCGTTATCGCTTCATCCAGCCACAATGATTGACTAATTCCTATCAGACGGATTAAAAAACTAAATACCAACAAAATATATATCATATTAGGATTTTTACTATTGTCTTTACAGTTTCATTATAACAATTTCTAGACTTACCAAAAAAGGTCTTATATCGCCTTTGTGATAAGATTAATTATGATAAATTTTATTAAAAAAAATTGGATTGTTTTTGTTTTAATTTTAATAATTTTATTTTTAGCCAAAGACAAAATAGTCTCTCCTAACTTTTCTTCACGTCTTTCAGCTCCTAGCATTTCTTCATCGTTTGATGGTTTAGAGTATATGGCTCAAGATAGTGTTGGTATGGCCAGTACCAAAGTTGGTTATTCCCGTAATTTAACTGCCCCTTCAGAAAGCCCAGACAGGTTAATTATCCAAGATACCAACTTATCACTTCAAGTCAAAGATGTTTCCAAAACTATTGGTGACATTTTAGAAACCACCAATAGTTTAGGTGGTTTTTTGATCAATTCTTCTCTGAGCAAACCCGAGGGAGCTGCCAGTGGGAATATATCTATTCGAATCCCCCAAGACAAACTCTCCGAAGCCCTGCAAAGTTTCAAAAAATTAGCCGTCAAAGTGGTGTCTGAGTCGGTTTATGGTACTGATGTTACTGATCAATATGTTGACTTAGAATCTCGTCTCGAAGTTTTGACCAAAACAAAAGTAAAGTACGAAGAAATTCTTGGGCAAGCCCAAAAAGTCCCCGACATCATGAGTGTTCAAGAACAGCTGACATACATCCAAAGTCAAATAGACACCCTAAAGGGTCAACAAAAATATTACGAACAATCGGCCAAATTGAGTAAAGTAGTGGTTTACCTGTCAACCGACGAATTGGCTCTGCCTTATGCCCCGACCAACGAGTGGCGGCCAACCGTAATTTTCAAAAACGCCGTTAGGTCTTTGGTTGGGATATTTAGAGCACTTGGTTCTCTAGTTATTTATGTAGTTGTCTTTATACCTGTAATTATCCCAGTAGTACTGATAATTCGTGTTTTAAATCGAAAAAGACAATAAAAAAAATAGCTTCTATTTCAAATTGACCATTAATCTTGTTTAGTTTATACTGGTCTATTACCCAAATAAAACCCAAATAAGTTTTAATTATTTATTTTTGCTAAAAGCTACTTACTATTTACTAATCAACTATTCATCTACTTATCTACTAAACTAATTATCTAATTTACTAATCAATGCTAAATCAACCTCTTGCATCCCTGCTTCGTCCAAAAAACTTAGATGAATTCATCGGCCAAAAACATCTAGTCGGCCCAGGCAAACCTTTGCGAGTTGCCATTGAAAACCATCAAATTTTTTCCATGATTTTTTGGGGCCCGCCAGGAGTTGGTAAAA
>CAZCYK010000006.1:0-20705 GCA_964502975.1 uncultured Gammaproteobacteria bacterium
CGCCAATTAAAAGAAAAGTTTATCCAATTTTTTGTTTCTAAACAACACATCGAAATTCCCTCAGCTAATTTAATTCCTGAAAATGATTCCACCACTTTATTTATATCTGCAGGGATGCACCCACTTGTCCCTTATCTTTTAGGACAACTCCACACATCAGGTAAAAGATTGGTTAATGTTCAAAAATGTGTCAGAACTGGTGACATCGAAGAAGTTGGTGATAAATTTCATCACACTTTTTTTGAAATGCTGGGGAATTGGTCTTTGGGTGATTATTTTAAAAAAGAAATGATCCCTTGGAGTTTCGAGTTTTTGACTAAACATTTAAACTATAAATTAGAACAAATCCACGTTACTTGTTTTGAAGGTGATAAAGATGCTCCAAAAGACACTGAATCATATGACCTATGGTTAAGCCAAGGCGTCTCCAAAGATCATATTCATTATTTACCTAAAAAAGACAATTGGTGGGGTCCAGCCGGAACTACAGGTCCTTGCGGTCCAGACACTGAGATGTTTATTGATCTTAATTACAAAGATGGCCCGATAGACTTTAAAACTGGATGCAAAACTGAAAGAATTGTCGAAATTGGTAATGATGTTTTTATGCAATACAACAAAACTATAGATGGTAAATACGAACTTTTATCCCAGAAAAACGTTGATACTGGTTACGGTGTTGAACGAAATTTGGCTATTTGGAGTGGGTTATCCGACGATTATCTTACCAATATCTGGCAACCGATAATAAAAAAAATCGAACAAATTTCTAGTAAAAAATACCAAAGTGAAAGCCTCCCTTGTCAAGGGGAGGTGTCCCGACAAAGTCGGGACGGTGGGGTTTGTCGTTCGATTCGTATTATTGCCGATCATATTCGTAGTGCTGTTTTTATTATTGCCGATGGGGTAGAACCCAGCAATAAAGAAGCTGGTTATGTCTTACGTCGCCTAATTCGCCGATCAATTAGACAAGGAAAAATTTTAGGAATTGAAACTAATTTTGTCTCCCAAATTGCCAAAGCAGTCTTAGACAATCAAGATAATTATGCTGGAATTTATCCAGAATTAGACCAAAACAAAGAAAAAATATTTTCTGTTTTAGACGCTGAGGAAAACAAGTTTCGCAAAACCCTAGATAGAGGATTAAACGAAATTAACAAATTAATCAACAGTAAGCATGGAGTTACCAGTCAAGAAGGATTTATGCTTTATGAAAGTTTTGGTTTTCCAGTGGAACTTATTCAAGAAGAGCTTAAAAAAAATAATATTTCTTTTGATATTGATGGTTTTGAAAAATGTAGGTTAAACCATATTAAGCAATCTCAAACATTATCTGCTGGCAAATTCAAGTCTGGACTAGCAGATAATTCCGAAATTATTACCAAATATCACACGGCCACCCACTTACTCCACACCGCTTTACGTCATGTCCTTGGCGATCATGTCCAACAATCAGGCTCTAACATTACCGCCGACAGATTACGTTTTGATTTTTCTTACGACGATAAATTAACCGAAAACCAACTTAAAAAAATTACCGATATGGTTAACCAGCAAATTAAAAACAAATTAATTGTCACCAAAGAAACAATGCCTTTTATTGAAGCCCAAAAACAAGGTGCTGTCGCATTTTTTGGAAACAAATATCCAGAAATTGTTAGTGTTTATACTGTTGGTCCCAAAGAGGATTGCTATTCCAAAGAAGTTTGTACTGGTCCTCATGTTGCTAACACCAGCGAACTTGGAATTTTTGAAATTACTAAAGAAGAATCTGCTGGTTCTGGTCGCCGCCGTATCTACGCTATATTAAAATAATCCATAAAGTTACTTTTTATAGTATCCTTAGTATATGGTAGGAAATAGTTTTTGGTTAATTTATATACAAGATAATTCTGTATCTGTTTCTTTGGTTTCTAGCAATGATCAAAATTTTCAAATTTTGGGGACTGGGCCAGGTATTGAGTGGGACTCAACTATTGAAGATTCTTTAAGCAAGGCTATTGATGAATCACTTTCAATAGCATCAATCAATGCCAATATCACCGAAGACCAAGAGCCAGAATTAGCAGCTTTTGTTATTCCTCCTTTTTGGGTTGGAAGCGATAGTAAAATTACTCCTCTTAAGCTAAAAATAATTAAAGATGCTTGTAAAAAATTAGCTCTTCAGCCAACCGGGTATTTGGCCGAAGATGATGCAATTGTTGAAGATTCTAATTCAGTCGACGGTTTTCCGGCTAGCTTTATCCTCTTACATTTATCTCAAAAAGAATTTTACTTATCTTTAATTTACCTAGGCCATATTAAACAACGAGTGACAAAATTTTTCGATGGAGAATTTTCTGGTCGGCTTGTTGAAGAAGCTCTTTTGGAATTAAATTCTGAATCTGCCCTTCCTCCGCAAATAATTGTATTTGGAAAAGCCGATACTGAAACAGTATCATTGCTTAAAGATTTTCCCTGGGTAGGCAAAAAAAATATCGAAACATTTCTTCATTTTCCCGATATTAAATATTTATCTTCTCAAGAAATTATTGGAATTTTTTCCAGGGTAATTTCTTTACAAATGAATCCTGGAATCAAAGAAAATCAGGACAGTGAAGATTTATCTTCCCCGGATTCCAATGAAAACGTAATCGAAGAAAAGACACTTCTTGAGACGGACCCTGAATCATTAGGTTTTAGTAATTCAGACAATCTATCAGTCCCAACAGAAATTCCCCCAGTTGACACGCTTTTTCAAACCGATACTCAACCACCAATTCCAGAAGTATTTCCTGAGCCCAATCTGGACCCATTTGAACCTCCAGTTATGCCAGCTTTTCCAAATGTAAATAAAAATAAAAAAATAATTTTTTCATTTAGTTTTTTAAAAAAAATTAAACTACCCAACTGGAATTTAAAATTTAACAATTTGTTTTGGATTTTTTTGATTATATTGCCATTTGTTTTTTTTATAGCTTTATTTCTAGTAAGAAGCCAAATTATCTTTTTTATGAATCCTTATGAATTTAATAAATCAATCCCTGTTACTCTTGAAGTTGGTACTGACAATAGTCAAATTTCAAAATTCATCATACCAGTAGAAAAAAAACCATTTGATATAGTATCTAGTGCAAAAGTCACCGCTAGTGGACAAAAAACTATTGGAGAAAAATCAACTGGTGAAATTATTATTTATAACAAGATAGATAAAGTCCAGACCATACCCAAAGGTTCTGTATTGGTTGACTCAACCGGGAAAAAATTTGAATTAGTCAATGCCGTTTCGGTGGCTTCGAGTAGTTCTAATCTAGAGGAAGGAGTAATCAATTTGGGACAAACAAAAACCGCCGCCGTTGCTATCGATATCGGTTCTGAATATAACATCAACTCTGGAAGTTCTTTAATTTTTAGTGATTATCCCGAAACAGTTTTAATTGCCAAAGCCAACAATTCTTTTTCTGGAGGTAATCGCCAGCAAATATTAGCTATCAGTCAACAAGACAAAACCGATGTTCAAACCAAACTCAATCAGCAAATAGATCTTGATATTGAAGCCAAAATTGCCGCTGATTTTAATAATCTACCCGGATCTCTCAAAGATACTATCCAAACAAAAAAGAGTAATTTAGAACTAAACCGAGAAGTGGGAGAGTCAGCCGAAGAATTAATCGGAACCATAAACTCCTCAGTTTCTATTTTTATTGTTTCAGATGAGACCAAAAAAATGATAATTTCTTTATATTTATCATCTGAGCCTGATTTTGACAAAATTGATTTAGATTCCAATAATTTTCAATTATCCTTCAAGCCGACAAAGCTAGATTCAACCGAAGCTACTGGTACCCTCACTTTAACTGGTTCCTCTCTTCCCAAAATAGATGTAAATAGTATAAAAAAGAATTTAACCCTAAAAACTGACAAACAAGCTGAGAGTATAATAAAAAAACTAGTTCCACGGGCAAATAGATTTAAAATAAACAATAAATTTTTCCTAATGCCAATTAGAACTGAAAATATTGATATTCAAGTTAAACTAGAAAAATTGTGAGCTATATTTATCTAAAAAAAGAAAAACAATCTTTTCGTCTCCGTCAAAGAAAAATTTTTATAATATTATTTTTACTTATCGGGGTTACTTTTTTGGGTTTTGCATTTTTACCAATAATTAATTTTCAAATCGCTTATTCAACCCAATTAAAACAAATAATTGACCCCTTATCTGCCAAGTCATCGCGTCAAACTGGAAGTCTTTTGGGTGATGTAACTACAGATTATACTCAGCTCACTAATTGGTTTGTTGATGATTATAGCGTTCCCGACCAACTTGTCGACAGTTATAAATCGACTTATTATTTAACTATACCTAAGCTTAATATCAAAGACGCTGTTGTTACCCTTGGTAGTATGGATTTAAAAAAAAGTTTAATCCAATACCCTCAAACTGCTCTTCCTGGTCAACTTGGGAATACTGTTGTTTTTGGTCATTCGGTTCTTCCTCAATTTTTTAGCCCCAAAAATTATCTCACTATTTTTTCAACTCTCTATAAATTGAAACAAGGGGATGAAATATTTCTTAAATACGATCGCTCTGATTATAAATATGTTGTTGAAGAAATGTTTGAAGTTAAGCCGACTAATCTTTCTGTCTTAGAACAAAGATTTGACAATAAAACTCTCACTTTAATCACTTGCAGTCCTCCAGGAACTTATCTTCGCCGCCTTATCATCAAAGCTCAACTTTCCCCATAAAAAATGAAATCCCCCAAGTGTTAAGTTTATGCCGGTAACGGCGATAAACCCAATCATTGGGGGAAAATTTCACTTAGTCTGAGATCATCTTTTTGGGTGTGGGGGTACCAACGGCTTCAAGGATCTTGTACACACCATAAGGTGTCAGCTGGAAGTAAACAATCTGGTCAAGCCTGTAGATTTTTACAAATCCCAGGTCTTTAAGGCTTTCGAACCATTCGACCAAGTTGTCGCCGATCATTTCAGCTCTTACCTTCCAGTTTTCCATGGCTCTTTCAAGGTGGTAATGGTCAATCGCTGGCCAGTAATCGTATGGTTCAGATGGGTCATCCCTATCAAACAACCCAGATAGTGCTTTGAGAATTGCATAAAGGAGTATGTCCAACTCAACGCGCAGGCCCACGTGAACCACATGTTTTGACTTAACACTGTTGAAAGCAGTGTCAATGTCGTGGTGTGTTTTCTCAAGATCAGAACGTTCCACCGCAACCGGTATAAGATCTCTGGGTTTGCCTTGTGAGGCGATTGAGTAGAGCTTCACCATGTCGAACTTCATTTGTCCCAGTCCTCCTTATTTATTTGAAATGATCTATATGAACACACTTTTATGTGTTATTTTCAATGTGCTAAGTGATAATTCCTCATCAAAAACCTTAATTAAATTAAGAGAGAATTGCTATAATCCTCTTTATTTTGATAGGGAGATATTTTATCATTTACACTTTAAAAAAACAAAAATTATATACTTATTTAAGTTATAATTCCTTTATGAATTACCTTGCTATTGATTATGGCTCCAAAAGAATTGGCTTAGCAGTCGCCACTGAGGGAATAATTGAACCTATACTTCCGATCAAAAATGATACAAAATTATTTGAAAATTTAGATAAAATTATTTTTGATTATCAAATTGGAAAAATATATGTTGGGATATCCGAAGGCGAGTTTGCCAAAGAAACTATAAAATTTGTTGAAAAGCTTACTAGCATGGTAAAATTATCAGTAGAAACAACAGAGGAAGCTGTCAGCACCATTGAAGCTGAAAAAATTTTTCTTAATAATCATAAAAAAAAGAAAAATTATAAAAAAAGTATTGATTCAATCTCTGCAGCGGTAATTTTAAGAAGAGTTATAAATTAGTAAGTCAGCCCTTGGCTGAATAAAAAAATGATTAAAAATCTTATTGCCCCTATTCAAGCATGGTTATTATCTCAACGAAGATGTGTTGGCTGTGGTACTCCTTTATCAAAAGGGACTATTAAACCAGTCAGAAACAACGTTACTGTTACCTGCAAATGTGGTCGTATTTTTATTTTTGATGAAACTAAAAAAACTTATCGTCGAGCTTTGTTTGATGAAGTATAATTTCCATGAAAAAGTTTTTTATTGTTCTATCAATAATATCTCTATTAATAGTCATTAGTTTGTCTTTGTTCGTTAATTCCAATATCACCCCAGTGTCGTCTGACACTAAAAATAAAATATTTGTTGTCAATGAAGGTGATGGTATCCAAATAATTAGTCAAAATCTCAAAAAAAACGACTTTATCAAAAATGAATACGCCTTTTTAATTTATTCATTAATTAGTCGCCAAAATAAAAAACTCCAATCAGGAACCTTTAGGTTGTCACCATCACTTTCTGCACCAGAAATTATTAAAAAATTATCAAGCGGTGGAGTCTCTGATTATTGGTTAAAAATTATTGATGGTAGTCGCACTGAAGAAATTGCCAAACTTTTCCCTAGTGGTCTAACGTTCAATTCACAAGATTTTTTGACCAAATATAAATTAAAAGAAGGATATCTATTTCCTGATAGTTACCTAATTCCTTCATACTTTAGTCTTGACCAGACCGTCGATGTAATCCTTCAAAATTTTGACAAAAAATTTACACAAGCCAAAGAAGGGGCAATTTCATCCCTAATCGACGAAGACAATATTATTTTAGCTTCTTTACTTGAAAGAGAAGGGAGGTCTCTAGAATCTAAACAGATGATTGCCGGTATAATAATAAATCGACTGAATTTAGGTATGCCTCTCCAAATTGACGCCACTGTCTTGTATGTTCGAGATAGTCAAAACAAGTTAATAGACAAATATTGGCAGTTACCAATTACCAAAACCGATTTGCAACTTGATTCACCTTTTAACACTTATAAAAATCAAGGTTTACCGCCCCGTCCAATTTGTAGCCCAGGTTACAATTCGCTTTTTGCCGCTTTTCATCCCACAGAGTCAGACTATATTTACTATATCACCGGTAATGACGGCAAAATGTATTATGCTGTGACCCTTGAAGAACACAATTCTAATATCGCCAAATATCTAAAATAATTATTTTAAGACATTAAAAATTAGAAATTAGAACTTAGAAATTAGGTTTTATTTATTAATTTATTAAGTATCTCCCATCGTTCTTTTTTTTCTTTCATCGGGATATCATCTTTGTAAATTTTGGCCGACACTGTTCCTTTCCTTGGGGAATATTTATTTAAATAAGCAATTTCAAAATTTACTTTTTTACAAAGTTCAACCGTATTTTTAAACGCTTTTTCATCCTCTCCTGGAAAACCAATTATTATATCGGTACTAAATCTGACATCTGGAACTTTAGATCTGATTTTCTTAACTAAGTTAAGGTATTCTTTGGCAGTATAGCCTCGGTTCATTTTTTTAAGTACCCCATCATCTCCCGCTTGAAATGGTAAATGGAGTAATCGATCAATGTTTGGATGTTTGGCTATAGTGTCAATCAATTCATCCGAAAAATCCCAAGGATTACTACTCACAAAAGATATTTTTTCTAGCTCTTTTTTTGCCACTTCTTCCAATAATTTTGGAAATGAACTTTGAAGTCGCCTCTTACCCATGTGTACAACGTACCTAGTGTTCTCCCTTTCATCAAGGGGAGAATTAATGAGGGGTTTTGAATCTAAATATGAGTTTACATTCTGTCCAATCAGCATTATTTTTCTAAATCCTTGCTTTATTACCTCATCAATTTCATTTAATATATCTTTCATCTCTCTTGATCTTTCCGCCCCTCGAGCAAAAGGTACAATGCAATAACTACAAAAATTACTACAACCAAAACTAATCGGAACTAGAGCCACATCTTTATTGTCTCGAAGTGGCTTCATTTCAGTAGGAAAATTCTCTATTGGTAAAAACTTTGATACTGTCGGGAAATCTCTTTTTAGTTGTTTCAACTTAACTTTATTTTTGGACTTATCAGCCAGTCCTGCCAAACACCCCGTCACAATTATTTTTACTTGGCCGTCCGAAGCTTTAGCGAAGGAGGCTTTTTTATTAGGAGATGTCGATTTATCGACAGAGGGGTTTGTTCTTTGATTATATTTATCTATTTCATTAATCAATCCATAAACCCTATTTTCAGCCGATTCTCTAACAATACAACTGTTAATGATTACCAAATCTGCTTCTTTCCAGTTTTTTACTTCTTCAAATCCCTTATTAAGGTAAAAAAAACGTAATCTTTGAGAATCTGCGGTATTTTGAATACAACCAAATGTCTTAACAAAAAATTTCATCACCCATTTTATCAAATTAACTTTGTTTAGCTAATTTTTTTGATATCAAAACAAATACTCCACCCAAAGTTGTTAATCCTAAGGTAGGGAATAATACTCCAGCGGCTGGTAATGTTTCTCCACCCCCGCTATTTACTGAATCCCAATCAACATTATCTGCTCCCATAGTTAGAGTAAAGCTAATTGTCGATCCGCCACTGGTTAAAATTATTTCATGATCTCCGTCACCCAAGGCTTCTGGTGCATAAGTCCAATTACCATCACCATCAGCAGTGGTAGTTGCTTCAGTTCCGTCTATCGAAATTGTGACTGTTTCTCCAGCAGCTGCTTCTCCATTCATAGTTGGTACTGATCCGGTGTACCACCAATGAGAAATTTGTTGACCACTAGTATTCACCGATCCAATCGATTTTAAATTAAATCCTCCAGCTAATACATTTTTTCCTGAAATCAAAAACAAAACCAAAATCAACACAAAACACTTTACATTTTTTACCATAATTAATATTAATATCCCCATACTTAATTTGCAATATGTCATTAGTAATGAGAATATTATTCTATGAATAATCAAAAAGGAAACCAATCTACTACACCTTTAAAAGAATTTAATTCTACTCCCATTGATACTCCAACTCCTGTATCGTTGGGTGACAATTTAGATCCTTCAAAAAGCCTAAGTGAAGAATCACTAACGATTGAAAATTCCAAGTCACAACCAACATCAGAACCCGAAGTTCCAACCGAATCTTCAACAGAACCCTTATTAGAACCTGAGACAGAATTTAAGCCTACATCTGAAATTAATCCTGAATCAAAAACTGAACTTGATCAAGAAACTGAAGTCATACCAATGTCAGAGGTAGAACCACAACCAAATCCAAACCTTGAACCAAATTCAGAACCAGAAACTCAGCCACAACCAGAGCCCGAAGTTGAATTAAAGCCACAACCCGACATTGAGCCCAAACTAAATAATAAATATACACCTGACCCCATGCCAACAGTTCAAACCGAGACTAATCCACCAGATCCAGTTTCCCAAGATCCTGAAATTGTTAAACAAAAAATTGAGGAAGTCTTGTCGTACAATTCTGCCAATAGTGTGGTCAATTCTAAATCGGATAAGCCCCAAACATCGGGTCTATTAAAAATCCTTTTTACACTATCATTAATAGTATTTATAGCAGTAGCCATGGGTTTGGCTTATTTTATCCTTAATCCTTCCCTAAAAACTAACCCTGAAACAAAAGTCGTCCCCACCACCGCCCCTGTCCAATCAAATATTACTTGTGAGTTAAATGGTTTTATTTATACCCTAGACCAATCTTTCCCCTCGGCTGATGGTTGTAATACCTGTACTTGTGTCTCGGCCGACAACATCGCCTGTACCGAAAAAGCTTGTGCTGATGTAACCACCACCCCCGCCACCAAATCAGCCACTAGCTTAACTGTAACTCCTGTTAGTGCAAATAAAACCGTCCTAGGTACGGGTAATTATGTTGGTAAAACACCTTTTGACCCTGATAAAGTGAAAATCGGAGATATAGTTTTAGATAAGTTTAGAGTAGCTGAAAAAACTACCAATAAATACTTTTTTACCAAGATTTATACAACCCCTGTTGATAAAGGTGTTGATATAGACGGATCTAATATTTCTTTTTTCTTTGATAAAAATAAAATAGTAGTTTGTGATGGGCTTCCTTGTTGTTTTCCAGGGGAAGAAAATAAAGCCGAAAATTGGCAAGAAGAATGGTGTACGGGATATTAATATTTCTACCCATTGCCAAGTGTTGACACCGGGGTTATAATACCTACATTCTGGCGAGCGGTTGGTACATAACTTGCCTATCTATCTAAAGGTATAACTTTTGATAGATTCTCTTATTAGTAATTAAAATCACTTGATGCCTTCCGTAAAACGAACTCAATGGGGTAAAAAATACCCAAATATTCCTAAGTTAGATTTAATTCATGTCCAAAAAGAATCTTGGAAAGATTTTCTTGAAAGAGAACTCAAAGAAACCATTCAAGCCATCACCCCCATCTCTGATTACACCGGGAACAATTGGCAACTTGATTTGGGTGAATTAACTTACGATCCAGTTACTATTACTCCCGAAACTGCCAAGAAAAAAGGCCTTAATTACACTATCCCTGTCCGTATCAAAGCCACTTTAACCAACAAAAGAACCGGTAATGTCCGAGAAGAAGATGTGTTTTTCCTCAATTTACCCACAATGACCGATGAAGGTACCTTTATTATTAACGGTATCGAAAGAGGTGTTATCAATCAGTTAGTTCGATCTCCTGGTGTTTATTTTACTGGAGAAAACGACCCAGCCACCGGTAAGACACTTTATAATGCCGAGCTTAGACCTAACAAAGGTTCTTGGTTAGAATTTTTCGTTGGCAAAAAAGACGTTATTTTTGCTCGTATCGATAGAAAAAAGAAATTTCCCGCAACTATTTTATTAAGAGCAGCCTGCCAAATGGGCGACAAACAATTAGTGTCCGAATTTGGTGATTTTATATCTCAAACTATTCAAGCCGATATTTCCAAGACCAGCGAGGAAGCTATTTTGGAATTTTATCGAAAACTTCGACCTGGTGAACCAGTTGTCTTAGAAAATGCTCAAAGATTTTTTAATGAAAGATTTTTTGACCTTCGAACTTATGAATTAGGTAATGTCGGACGTTACAAAATCAATAAAAAATTTGGGTTTAAATTTGATGACTCCAACAGAGAAAACTGGGTTTTAAGAAAAGAAGATTTGATTGCTACAGTAAAATATTTAATTCAACTGCAAAAAGGAGAAGTCACCCGACTTGACGATATTGATAGTCTGGCCAATCGCCGACTCCGACGCTGTGGAGAAATCGTTTCTCAAATTGCGATTCGTCCAGCTCTTGCTCGATTTGAACGAATGGTAAAAGAAAGGATGAGTTTAATTTCTACCAAAGAAAAACCGTCTCCTAGTCAAATGATCAATCCTCAGCCTCTTATTTCTACTCTTAATACTTTTTTTAGATCAAACCAATTATCCGCTATTTTAGACCAAACTAATCCTCTAGCAGAACTCGATTTATTACGTCGGGTCACCGTAGTTGGTGTCGGTGGATTAACCCGTGAACGAGCTGCTTTCTCAATCCGAGATGTGCATAGTTCTCAATATGGCCGTATCTGTACAGTTCGTTCTCCTGAAGGTCCAAATATCGGTTTAGTAACTTATTTAGCCCTTTATTCAAAAGTTGATCAATATGGATTTGTCCAAGCGCCATTTAGAAAACTCGAAAAAGTCAAAGGTGGTTATACAATTTCTGACGAACATTTTTATCTCGATGCAGATGATGAGTATGACAAAAAAATTACCCATTTGGGTATTCATTTTGACGATAATCATATCACCGATCAAAAATGGGTTCCAATTCGTTATCAAGGTGAATTTATTGAAGGACCAATTGATCAAGTTGAATATATAGATTTAGTTCCAAACCAAATTGTTGGGGCTTCAGCTGCTCTAATTCCTTTCGTTGACCATGATGATGCTACTCGGGCTCTAATGGGTTCCCACATGCAGACTCAAGCAGTTCCTTTGATTTCTCCCCAATCACCTATAGTTGGTACAGGGATAGAAGGTGCCGTGGCTACTTCCATGGGTCGAACAATTTTAGCCAATCATTCAGGAAAAGTATCTTATGTTGATGGAAGTAAAATAATTATTACTCTTGACAAAAAGATTACCCCAGAGAGGCATGATCAAAGTGAAGTCGGGCAAGATGGTAAAACAGAAACATATTATTTGGTTAAATTTGACAGAACTTCTCCATACGGTACTTGCTACAACCAAAAAGCTGTTGTTAATGTTGGTGATATTGTTAAGGCAGGAGACTTGTTAATTGATGGTCCATCCACTGATGGTGGGGAATTATCAATTGGAAGAAATCTTTTGGTTGCTTACGCCGAAATTGACGGGTTAAATTATGAAGATTCTTTCTTAATTTCAGATAGATTAGTCAAAGAAGATGTCCTAACCAATATTCAGATTTATGAGTATCAAGCTCAAGTAGTTGAAACTAAATTAGGTTCTGAAGAGTTGACCAAAGATATTCCCAATGTTTCTGAAAATGAATTAGCCAAATTAACCAATGATGGTATTGTCATGATTGGGGCAATTGTTGGTCCCAATGATATTTTAGTTGGTAAAGTTGAACCTCGTGGAGAAAAAGAATTGTCTGCCGAAGAAAGATTACTTCGAGCAATTTTTGGTGAAAAAGCTCGTGAAGTTAAAGATACCTCTCTTAGGGTTCCAAATGGTGAAGGTGGAGTAGTTATCAAAGTCGACACTCTTGGTCGTGATGAAGGTGATGAGCTTGATCCAGGTGTCAACAAAGTTGTAAAAGTCTATGTCGCTCAAATTCGAAGAATTCAAGAAGGTGACAAAATTGCCGGAAGACACGGAAACAAAGGTGTTATTGGTCGTGTTTGGCCAGAATATGACATGCCTCATACTGCCGACGGCACTCCAGTCGATTTAGTTATGTCTCCTATCTCAGTTATTTCTCGTATGAATTTGGGACAAATCTTAGAAACAAATTTAGCTCATGCAGGATTACATTTAAACAAAAAATATGCTGTGCCTGTTTTTGAAAAACATCCAGAATCTGAAATTACTAAAGAACTTGAAGCTGCCGGTTTAGATAAAAGCTGTAAAGTTCAATTATACGACGGTCGTTCTGGTCAACCATTTGATCAACAATCAGTAGTTGGTGTCGGTTATATTCTTAAATTAGTTCATATGGTCGACGATAAAGTTCATTCCCGTTCCACTGGCCCTTATTCTTTGGTTACTCAACAACCTCTTGGCGGAAAAGCCAGAATGGGTGGTCAACGTTTAGGAGAAATGGAAGTTTGGGCTCTCGAAGCACATCGAGCTGCTCATACACTTCAAGAAATGTTAACTCTAAAATCTGACGATATTGAAGGTCGAACTCACGCTTTCCAATCAATTATCAAAGGTGAGGTTATCCCTGAGCCAGCCATCCCGGAATCTTTCAAAGTTTTAACAAAAGAACTAGCTGGTCTTTGTCTTGATATTTCACCTTATGGAGTTGTCGAACACTCTGATGAGCTTGATGTGACGCAAGAAGAGCCAGTTTTAAGTGATATCAAACCAGAAGATATGGGACTAATAATTCCTGTTGATGAAACAATAGAAGCTGAATTAGCTTCAGAATTAACTATTGCCGAAGAAAAAGAAACGGCAACATTAGAAGAAGAAATAAAGGAGGATCAATAATGTTTAAATTTAAAAGTATGATCGATTTTTCTGGACTACAAATTAAATTGGCGTCACCAGAAGACATAATTAGTTGGTCAAATGGTGAAGTTACCAAACCAGAAACTATAAATTATCGTAGCTGGCGTCCAGAAAAAGATGGCCTTTTTTGTGAAAAAATCTTTGGACCATCTCGTGATTATGAATGTTATTGTGGTAAATATAAGAAAATTAGATTTAAGGGAGTTATTTGTGATCGCTGTGGTGTCGAAGTAACTGTCTCAAAAGTTCGTCGTGAACGTATGGGTCATATTACTCTAGCCGCACCAGTGACTCATCTTTGGTATTTACGCAATACTCCATCTCCTATTGGTGTAATTCTTGATGTTCCTCAAAAAGATCTCGAGTCAGTAGTCTATTTCACTAAATATTTAGTTACTTCGGTCGATGATACTAAGAGGAAAGAGGCCTTAGATAACTTACATCAACATTCTCAAAAAAGAATTGAGCAAATTGATCTTGATACCAAAAAAAATATTGAAATCAAAACTGAAGAAACTGAAAAAGAAAAGAAAGACCTAAAAGATAAAATTAAAAACAAAGACCAGCTCAATATTGCCAAAGAAGAACGCGATGTTCGTCTCAAACAGGATCTCCAAAAATTAGAAAATAAGGCTTTAACTGAAAAAAATCGTATTGAAGGTTTGCTTAAATATCTAGAAGAAAAAATTCAAACCATTGGTGTTTTGTCAACAATTTCTGATGAAGAAAGCTTTTATTTATCTCAATTCAAGGCTGATATTTTCTTTACTGCCAAAATGGGAGCTGAAAGTTTGGCCGAAGTTTTGACCCAAATCGATATGGTTGAGACCTTAAAAAATCTCAAAAAAGAATTAGCCAAGACCAGCTCTAAAATAAAAAAGAAAAAAATCATGTATAAAATTCGCATCCTCAGTGGCATGGTCGAAAATGAGATTAAACCTGGGTCTATGGTTTTGACCCATGTACCTGTCATACCACCAGATTTACGTCCCATGGTTCAACTTACCGGTGGTCGTTTTGCAACATCTGATTTAAACGATTTATATCGTCGTTTAATTAATCGTAATAACCGCCTAAAAAAGTTACTCAAACTTGGTGCTCCAGAAATTATCTTAAGGAATGAAAAAAGAATGCTCCAAGAGTCAGTAGATATTTTAATTGATGCTCAAAAAAGTTCTAAAAATAAACGTAAAACTAGTAAGCGCGTCCCACGTTCACTTTCTGATCTTTTAAGAGGTAAAAAAGGACGTTTCCGACGTAACTTACTTGGTAAACGAGTTGACTATTCTGGACGATCAGTAATCGTTGTTGGTCCTGAATTGAAACTTGACCAAGTTGGTTTACCAAAAGAAATTGCCTTAGAAATGTTTAGACCATTTGTTCTTCGTGAACTGATGGTTAGTGGGATTGCCCCAAACATAAAGAGTGCCAAAAATTTAATCGATCATCGAGTTACTGAGGTTTATGACATTTTAGAACTTGTAACCAAAGACAAATATGTATTATTAAATCGTGCTCCTACTCTTCACAAACTTTCAATTCAGGCCTTCAAACCTGTTTTGGTTGACGGTTTAGCTATTCGACTTCATCCTTGTGTCTGTAAAGGGTTTAACGCTGATTTTGATGGAGATCAAATGGGTGTTCATTTGCCCCTTTCAATTCCTTCTCAAAAAGAAGCCCAAAATTTAATGTTACCTTCACGTAATTTACTCAAACCAGCTGATAGTAGTCCAATTTCTATTCCTGCACAAGGAATGGCTGTGGGTTGTTATTACATTACTTCAGTTCGATCTCAAGATTTATCCAAAGAGGCCTCTTCTAATAACAAAGATTTACCAATTTTTTCTGATAGAGCCGAAGCAGAATTAGCCTATCAATCAGGTAAAATAGAACTTCGCGAGCTTATTGCAGTTCGTATCAAAGGAGAAATTACCAAAACAACTTTTGGGCGAATTTGGTTTAATAAAATTCTACCAAAAGAATTTTCTTATCTAAATGAACCAATGGCTGGATCAAAAGCTTTAAACGATTTAGTAGTTAAATCTTTAGAAATTTCTGGAAGAATCAAAACAGTAAAATTAATCGATTCCTTAAAAGAAATTGGGTTCAAAGGATTCACTTTGTCTGGTATTTCATTGTCTATGGAAGATTGTGGTTATTTACCAGGAAAAGATAAAATCATCACTGAAGCCAACAAACAAGTCGCCGAAATCGAAGATAATTTTAAAATGGGTCTAATCAGTAATGACGAGAAAAAACGACTCAGTCAAAATCTTTGGTTAGAAAAAACCGAAGAAATTGCCGAAAAAACATGGGCAACTCTAGATATCGATTCTCCTATTAGAATAGTTTCTAATGCTGGTATCAAGCGTGCCTCCAAAGATCAAATTAAACAACTTTCGGGTATGCGAGGACTTATGGTAGATCCAACAGGCAAAATTGTTCAACTTCCTACAAAATCAAACTTTAGAGAAGGATTATCTGTTTTTGAATATGTTACCGGAGCCAGAGGAACCAGAAAAGGTCTTGCCGATACAGCTCTAAAAACAGCCGATGCTGGATATTTAACCAGGAGACTTGTCGATGCTGCTCATATTTCCATTATTCGTCAAGACGACTGTGGTAGTGATAAATTTATCACTGTTGAAAGCGGTGAAAAAGGCCGAGAAAGATATTATAGTCGCCGAATTCTTGGTCGAGTTTTGGCCAATGATGTTATGATTCCAAAAACCAAAAAAGTTTTAGTTGAAAAAGGAACAGTTTTGGACAACACAACCGTTGATTTAATCGAAAAAAACCAAGTCGTTTCTGTTGATGTTCGCTCACCACTTACTTGTATCGCTGAAACCGGTCTTTGTCGACATTGTTATGGGTGGGATCTTTCAACTCGAAAAATGGTTGAAATTGGAGTTCCAGTTGGTGTAATTGCCGCTCAGTCTGTCGGTGAACCTGGTACTCAGCTTACCCTTCGAACAAAACACACCGGAGGTGTCGTTGGTGTTGACGTAACCCAAGGTCTTCCTCGGGTTCAAGAACTATTTGAAATACGAATGCCAAAACTTCCTTCTCCATTAGCTGAAGTCAACGGTAAGGTTAAAGTCAAAGAAAATATTGATGGTTACGAAATAAAATTAACCGGAAAAGATGATAACAATGTAACCAAGACAATTACCTATATTTTGCCCTCAAATGCCAACATTTTAGTTACTGATGGTGATTTAGTCGGCAAGGGGACTCAGTTATCTTCCGGATCTCTCGATGTTCGAGAAATTATGGAAGTAAAGGGAATGGAAGCTGCTCAAAAGTATCTTATCAATAGTATCCAAGGGGTCTATGAATCTCAAGGTATTACGATTCATGACAAGCACCTTGAAGTTATTGTCAAAGAAATGAGCGGTAAGATAAAGATTGAAGATCCAGGTGATACCATTTTCCTATATGGTCAAGTCGTTACCAATGCTGTTTTCAATTCTGCCAACGAAAAAGTGTTAGAAAAGAAAGGCCAAATAGCCAAAGGAAAGCGCATTTTGTTGGGTTTAATCCAATCGGCTCTAACTACTGGATCATGGCTTTCAGCTGCTTCGTTCCAACAAACCACCAGTATTTTGACCGAAGCTTCTTTGTTAGCCGAAGTTGATGACTTGATTGGCTTAAAAGAAAATGTTATTATCGGACGTCTTATTCCCGTCAATAAAGACCAGTAAATACTTTATTACTATTTACTAATAAACTAATTATCTAAAACACTAATCCATGCCAACATACAATCAACTAATCAAAAAAGGCCGAGTCGTTAGGGTGAAAAAACTCAAAACTGGAGCTCTACGAGACAATTTTAATACGATTACTAATCGTTTTGCAAAAACAATTAATCCATATAAAAAAGGTGTGGTAACTGTGGTCAAAACCATGACTCCAAAAAAACCTCATTCTGCTTTGAGAAAAATTTGTAAAGTAAAACTAAGTAACCGGAATTTAGTTACGGCTTATATCCCAGGTATCGGTCACAATTTGGCCGAACATAGCATCGTTTCTATTCGTGGTGGTCGTGTTCGAGATTTACCAGGAGTCCGTTATCACGTTATTAGAGGCAAATATGATTCCGGCGCCGTAGTTGGACGTCTCCAGTCTCGTAGTAAATATGGTGCCAAAAAACCCACCGCCAAAACTGCTTAATTAATATTTAACTAATAAGCTAATAAGCTAATTATCTAACAAACTAAAATATGTCCAGAAAAGGAATCAGTAAAATTAGAAAAGTTGAACCAGATACTATTTACAACAATGTCCTGGTAACAAAAATTATTAATGCCACTATGAAAGATGGCAAACGCCACGCAGCTGAAAAACAGATTTATCAAGCCCTCGAACAAATCAAAAAAGATTTTCCCAAAGAATCAGAAATTGAAGTCTTCCAAAGAGCCATGGACAATATCAAACCCAAAGTTGAAGTCCGTCCTCGACGTATTGGTGGATCGGTTTATCAAATCCCCACTCCGGTTAGAGGTAATCGACAAAATTCACTTGCTATCAGATGGTTAATCACTGCCACCAGGGCTCGTAGTAACAAACAATATCACTCCTTTGCTCAAAAATTTGTTGCCGAAATTACTGATGCTCTCACCAATAGTGGGGCCGCAGTTTCCAAAAGAATTGAGGTTGAACGAATGGCCGATGCCAATAAGGCTTTCGCACATTTAAGGTGGTAAAAAAACAAACTTGCCGAAATCCCGCTACTGTGGGATAAGGCTTTTGCTCACTTGAGATGATAAAACCATTTTTGTCTTGATATTTATACAACAAACCATTACTTACTACTGCTTGCTTTAATTGGAAATATTGTTCATACTAAATATACATATGTCTTTATTCTCAAAACCAAAAGTTGTTATTTGGCCCAAAAACAAATCTTTAGAAATTTTTTTTGACCAAAAAGATAACAATTTTTTTAGTCTAGATTTAAACCTGTGGGATGACAAATCAGACAAAGAGTTGGAAAGTTTTTTATTTTTTATTCACCAGAACAAGATTACTAACTGTTCGGTTTTAATTCCCGACGATATTGCTGTCACCAAATCTTTTGTTTACGATACAAAAATTGATAATATTGACAAAAAAGAGGTAATAAGTCTTGCCTTAGGTTTTGTGAATTTTGAAATAAATTCGGAATCTATTGAATATTCTTTAGTTCAGCAAGAAAACAAAACAATTATCAATGCTATTATTTTTGACAAGTCAAAGCTTGACAAGCTAAAAAATAATTTAGCCAAAACAGGCTTAGACATATCTTTTTTCAGACCAGTTTCTAGTGCTATCACCAAAGTGATTTCAAGTATTTATCTAAGTGAATATTTCCTGATCTATCCGTTAAATAGCCATGAATTTACTTTATTTCTAGCCAAAAATGATCAGGTCTATCTAACAACCAATTTCAAAGGTCCGTCATTTGATATTCAAAAAACTCTCAATTATGCCCAGTTGTATTTTTCTACTCCTGTCAAAAAACTATATGTCCCCGAAAACAAAGAAATCGAAATAAATAGTACTTCAGAAATTGAAAAAACTACCTATAATGATAGTCAAATTGCTCAAAGTTTAAACAAACCATCAAATTTACCACTTCCAGTAATTGGCTGTATAAATGATATAATCAAATCAGCAAAAGATATTAGTTTAATTCCAAATCAAAAAATGAATAACAAAAAAAATCTTCTACCTATAATAGCTGTCGCTATTTTTTCTTTCGCCATAGTTTCCTTTATTGTTTATAGCATTTTAAATAAAAACAAAGAGGATATTATTGATACCGATGTAACCGGTAGTATTCCCACTTCAGCCCCAATTATTACCGAAATCCCCACTCCTACTATTGCTCAAATCGACAAAGATATCAAAATTCAGGTTTTAAATGCTACTAACCCACCAGTTAATGGTTTGGCTGCTACTTTTAAGGCCAAATTAGTCTCCTTGGGCTTTGAAAATGTTGAAGCAGGTACAGCTTCAACAAAATCTACTGAGAATTCAGTTCAGGTTAAATCAGCTGATATTTCAGCCTATTTTGATTCTGTTTTTGAAACAGATTTCCCAGCAACTTATACTACTGATTTAAAAGAAACAGCTACCTACGATGCAATTTTTACTATTGGTACAGACATAAGTGGTACTAGTGCTATCACTCAAACCGCCACTCCCAGCGTCACCAAAGCTGTTACTCCGACTGTAACTGAAGAATAATTTTTTAAATTAAGCAATTAAAATCCCCCCCCGAGCGTGTCGAAGGGGGGTTTTTGTTTCTCTATAAATTATCTTGCCGTAAGCTAATTTTTTCCAAATTAAAACCCCGACTTGAAAATGAATGCCTGCGCATCACACTTCTTTGTCGAGGTTTTCAGATTTGGTGTTGATTTTATTTTGATTTTTTTTAGACTACAATTTAGCAATTTCTGGTAAAAACTATCAAAATAAGTATTGAAATCTTGAGGCGTTCTAATTGGATAAATCTTGAATTTTAATTTGGTTTGTTTTTTTCAACCAAAGACAAGGTTAATAGTCGGTATTTTAGTTATTTGCTACAAATACACTTTCTTGTTTTTGTATTGTCTCCGTCTTTACCACTAATCCAATTATATACACCCAATCCATGGCATACAGGACAAGAGGTTGGATTTTTCTTTGTTTCTTTTTTCAGCTCGTCACCATGACTACACTCACAGTAGTAGTAACCAATACCTCCAGTACCATCTTCAATAATAGAAACCACACCTTTGTTTTCGCACAGGCAACAAGGAATACCTTCTGAGATGTTTTTTCGCATAGACTTACCAATAATGCAGAGACAAAACGTCTTATTTTTCAGTGAGAATACTCCAGAATCTCCACATAATCCACAGATTGGCATTTTAATTTTCTCCAATTTCTCCTACGATTTCCGCATTTAACGGTAGGGAATATTCGTCTTGTAAAAAACAAATTTTCTCTACCGTTAAAAATCAACAATCTGATTATTAAAGTTCTTATTGTTATTAGTCTAAAATCAGCAATTGATTTATTTTCTAATAATTACTAAATTATACCCCATAATACACATTAAATCAATAATT